>JADMKH010000274.1 GCA_018780025.1 Thiobacillus sp. | reverse complement strand
GTGTTCCGTCTGAGCGGTGAGGAAATTCCATATGGCGTTGCAGTTCAGATCGACAAGTTCGAAGAAGAAGGAAACCTGCGCCGCATCTTTGCCACCATCCTGGTCGACCGCGAAGGCCATAAAGCCATCATCATTGGCAAGGGCGGAGAAAAGCTCAAGACGATTTCCACCCAGGCACGGCTCGATATGGAACATGCCTTTGATAGCAAGGTGTATCTGGAAGTCTGGGTCAAGGTCAAAGGGGGTTGGGCTGATGACGTGCGGATGCTGAAATCGCTGGGGCTGGATTAGAGCAAAACTGCTCACCACAGAGGCACCGAGGTAAAACCAGTGGGGCGATGTGTCGTGGAAAGTTGAGCGTTTACCCGGTATGGTTTTTCGAGGAGTTTCTCCGTGTCTCCGTGGTGAAAAGTTTTTGACACCCTATGTCTTCCCCTGATCGCATCAACAACGAACCCGGCTTCATTCTCCACACCTATCCGTTCAAGGAAACCAGCGTGGTGGCGGAAGTCTTCACCCGCAGCCACGGCCGGGTTGCGTTGATTGCACGCGGAGCCCGGCGTCCTGCATCGGCCCTGCGCGGGCTGATGCAACCCTTTACCCCTTTGCTGCTGTCATGGTTTGGAAAAGCCGAACTGAAAACCCTGCATGCTGCCGAGTGGCAGGGCGGTTTGATGGCGCCGCAAGGGCGCGCGCTGATGTGCGGGTTTTATCTCAACGAATTGCTGCTGCGGCTACTTGCGCGCGGCGATGCGCATGAGCTGCTGTACGACCGTTACATCGCCACATTCGAACAGTTGGCAGGCGAGGCCTGCAGCACCGATTACGAACGCATCCTGCGACGCTTCGAGAAAAACCTGCTGAGCGAAATTGGTTATGGCGCAACGTTTGACGTGGACGCCGACAGCGGTGCGCCGATTGAATCGCATGCCCGTTACGTGTTTCAGCCCGAACGTGGCGCGCTGCGCGCGAGTGGTCAGCCGGGCTGCCCGGTATCCGGCCAGACGCTGATTGATCTGGCTGCTGGCCACTTTGAACGTCAGACTACGCTGATCGAGGCCAAGAATCTGATGCGTACCCTGATCAACCACACCCTGGGCGCCAAGCCGCTTTATACTCGTCAGCTCTTGCGCGACCTCACTGAACTGAACTCATGAGCATTTATCTCGGCGTCAACATCGACCATATCGCCACCCTGCGCCAGGCGAGGAAAACCCGCTATCCCAGCCCGGTTGAAGCCGCGCTGATGGCCGAAACCGCAGGGGCCGATTCGATCACCCTGCATCTACGCGAAGACCGCCGGCATATCCAGGATGCCGATGTTGCCATCCTGCGTCAGGTGCTCAAAACCAAAATGAATCTGGAAATGGCTGTCACCGACGAGATGCTGGCGATTGCCTGCGCCACGCGTCCGCAAGACGTCTGCCTGGTGCCGGAAAAGCGCGAAGAACTCACCACCGAAGGTGGGCTGGATGTGGCTGGACAGCTGTCCAGAACGCAGGCTGCGTGTTTACAGTTGGCGGATGCGGGCATCCGGGTGTCACTGTTCATCGATGCCGATTTCGCGCAACTCGACGCGGCGCATGCTGCCGGCGCCCCTGTGGTTGAAATTCACACGGGGGCCTACGCTGACGTAACCACCGATGCTGCGCGCAGCGTTGAGTTTGAGCGTATACGCAAGGCCGTGGCCTATGGCCGTAGTCTTGGACTTGCTGTGAACGCAGGGCACGGTCTGACGTATCACAATGTGCAACCCATTGCTGCGTTACCCGGCATACATGAACTCAACATCGGTCATGCGATTGTTGCGCAGGCATTGTTTGTGGGCTGGAAAGAGGCTGTTTCAGACATGAAGCGGCTGATGGTGGAAGCCGCTGCAGGCGCGAACTAGCGCAGGATTTTCTTTTTGAGTTTGATCCGTATGTATAGCAGGATAATCACTGCGACCGCACCGAGCGTGACCAGGGTAATGAGGTGCAGGTTTTCACGGATGGCTTCCTCGTTGTGACCCAGGCTGTAACCCAGCAGCGCCAGGATGGTGACCCAGATGCCGGCACCCAGGCTGGTGTAGAAGCTGAACGCGGCGAGATTCATGCGGGCAAGGCCCGCTGGCAACGATATGTATTGCCGGACAGCCGGGATCAAGCGCCCGGTAAAGGTCGATATGTGACCGTGACGCGCGAAAAAATCTTCCATGCGTTGCAGGCTATGTTCCTTGAACAGGACATATTTTCCATAGCGCAGCAGAAACGGTCGCCCGAGTTTGAGTGCCAGCCAATAGTTGAACAGCGCACCGACCAGGCTGCCGCTGATGCCGGAGAGAATCGCCAGCACCAGATTCATCTCGCCTTTATAGGCCAGATATCCCGCCGGGATCATGACCACTTCGCTGGGAAAAGGGAAGAAACTCGACTCCAGGACCATCATCAGAAAAATGCCCGGGTACCCCCAGGCACTGACTGTGCTGACGATGGTTTGGATGAGCGTGTGGAGCATGTTGTAGGGTAGGGGTCAGGATTCAGGGGCGGAGGCGCGATTGCGCCGCGCAGGGGTTGTCAGGAAAAGCGCGGAGCACAACCACCCTGACCCCTGAATCCTGCCCCCTAGACAACCGCTTCTTCCTTCTTTTCCACCGGCTTGATGAAATGCTCGCGCTTGATGCCGAACATCAGCAGCAGCGGCGAGGCCACCAGCACCGAGGAATAAATGCCGAACATGATGCCGATGGTGAGTGCGAGGGCGAAGTTGTGCAGCGCCTCGCCTCCGAAGAACAGCATCGACAGCACCATGATCTGGGTCGAGCCGTGGGTGATGATGGTGCGGCTCATGGTGGTGGTGATGGCGTCGTCGATGATGTGCGGGATGGTCGAGCCGCGCATCTTGCGGATGTTTTCGCGGATGCGGTCGAAGATCACCACCGATTCGTTGACCGAGTAGCCCAGCACCGCCAGCACGCCGGCCAGCACGGTGAGGGTGAACTCCCACTGGAAGAAGGCGAACACGCCGAGGATGATGACGATGTCGTGCATGTTGGCGAGCATGCCGGCGACGGCGAAGCGCCATTCGAAACGCACTGCCAGATAGGCCATGATGCCGAAGGCGACCACCAGCAGCGCCAGCGCGCCGCTGTCGTAGAGTTCCTTGCCGACTTGCGGGCCGACGAAATCGACCTTCTTGAGTTCGACCCCTGGGTTGGCAGCAGTCAACGCAGCCATCACGATGTTGCTGGTTTGGGCGGCGTTGTCAGACCCTTTGACCGGCAGGCGAATCAGCACATCGCGGCTGGTGCCAAAGTTCAGCACGGCCACTTCGGGCAGGCCGGTTTTTTCCAGCGTGCTGCGTATTGCCGCCAGGTCGGCGGCCTGGTCGTAGCTGACTTCGATCACGGTACCGCCGGTGAAATCGACGCCCAGGTTCAGGCCACGGTCCCATAGCGCCCACACCGAGAAGAGAAAGGTGATCAGCGAAATCGCTGTGGTCGCCTTGCCCCAACTCATGAAGGGGATGGTTTTTCTGAAAGGGAAAAGTTCGAGCATGATTGAGCCTTAGATTGAGACTTTGGTCAGGCGAGCCTGGCGGCCGTAAGTGAGGTTGGCCATTGCACGCGAGACAGTGACTGCGCTGAACATCGAGGTGAGGATACCGAGGCACAGCACCACGGCAAAGCCACGCACCGGGCCGGAGCCGAGCCAGAACAGCGAGATACCGGCGATCAGCGTGGTGATGTTGGCGTCCAGAATCGTGCCCCAAGCGCGTTCATAACCCGCACTGATCGCCGCCTGCGGGGTGGCGCCGTTACGCAGTTCTTCGCGGATACGTTCGTTGATCAGCACGTTGGCGTCGATCGCCATACCCAGGGTGAGCGCAATCGCCGCCATGCCGGGCAGGGTCAAGGTGGCCTGCAGCATCGATAGCAGCGCGATCAGGAAGAAGCCGTTTGCCGCCAGCGCGATCGACGAAAAAAGCCCGAACATCCGATAGTAGATAGTAATGAATGTGACGACAGCGAAGAACCCCCAGATATTGGAGTGGAAGCCCTTGTCGATGTTTTCCGCACCCATGCTGGGGCCGACTGTACGTTCTTCGATAATCTGCATCGGCGCGGCCAGCGCGCCGGCGCGCAGCAGCAGCGCGACGTCGGCCGCCTCCTGCGTCGAGTCCATCCCGGTAATCTGCACCCGGCCGCCGCCGATCTCTTCGCGGATGACCGGCGAAGTGATCGATTCGGCCCGGCCTTTTTCGATCAGCAGGATCGCCATGCGCTTGCCGACGTTTTCGCGCGTCACGTCCTTGAAAATTCGCGCGCCCTTGCCGTCCAGGTTGATATGAACGGCAGCCTGGCCGCTGGAATTGTCAAAGCCCGGCGAGGCATCGGTAATCGAGTCGCCGGTCAGCACCACATCCTTTTTTACCGCGATGTTGCCGCCTTCGCGGCTCACCACGATTTCGGCGCCGAACGGCGCCTGGCCCTGGCTGACAGCCAGCGGGTCGGCCTGTTCGTCGACCATGCGGATTTCCAGGGTGGCGGTGCGGCCCAGAATGTCCTTGGCCTTGGCCGTGTCCTGCACGCCGGCCAGTTGCACCACAATGCGGCTGGCGCCCTGTTGCTGGATGACGGGTTCGGTCACGCCGAGTTCGTTGACGCGGTTACGGAGGGTGGTGATGTTTTGCTGCAGGGCAAATTCCTGCACGCGGATTTCCGCCTCCGGTTTGAGGCGGGCGGCCAGGGTGAAGCCATCGGCCTGGTCCTCCGGGACGAACGCTAGTTCGCTAAACACGTTGCCGAGCTTGTTGATGCCGGCATCGCGCTGGTCGCGGGTGGAGAAATGTACCGTGACCACTTTGCCTTCGCGGCTGATGCGCCCATAACGAATCTTGTCGCTGCGCAATTCGGTGCGGAAATCGTTCTGGTAGCGGATGGCCGATTTTTCCAGCGCCGCTTTCATGTCGACTTCGAGCAAAAAGTGCACGCCGCCACGCAAATCCAGACCGAGGTACATCGGCAGCGCATGAATGGAGGTCAGCCAGGACGGCGAAGCTGAAACCAGGTTGAGCGCCACCGAGTAGCGCTCGCCCAGGCTGGTTTGCAGCACATCCTTGGCCTTGATCTGCAGATCGGTGCTGGCAAGGCGCACCTTGATGCTGTTCCCTGTCATCTCCATTCCGCTGTAAGCCACATTGGCCGTCTTGAGTGCAGACTCAACCTGCCCCAGCAGCGCCGTGTCGACCTTTTCAGCGGCGCGTAGCGGCAGGAGTTGCACAGCGGGCACCTCGCCGAAAAAGTTGGGCAGGGTGTAGAGGAAGGAAACCACCAGCGTGAAGCCGATGAGCACATATTTCCAGAGCGGGAAGCGGTTCATGATTTAGCCGAGCGGTGAACGGGAATGGAGTGTGCAGCCAGCAGCGTACTGGCTGAACATGTCTGGAAGCTTACAGGCCCTTGATCGTGCCTTTGGGCAGCAAGGTCTGCACCGACTGTTTCTGCACATGGGTGATGACGCCGTCGGCAATTTCCAGCGATACATACTGATCGCCGATTTTGCTGATTTTGCCGACCTGGCCGCTGGAGGTGACGACTTCATCGCCCTTGGCCAGTTCGGACAGCATTTTTTTCTGTTCCTTGGCGCGCTTCATCTGCGGGCGGATGAGCATGAACCAGAACAGGATGCCGATGATGATCAGGGGCAGGAAGTCGGCAATGCCGGGGGTTGCAGCGGCAGCGGATTGCGCGTGGGCGAGAGAGATCATGGTAGTGGGCTTGGAGTTAAAAAACCTTCAGATTCTAGCATGGCAGGGGGGGCGGCCTCAGGCGCAGTGGTGCGAGGCAAGAAAGGGTTTAATTCGTTGCTGGGTGCCGGGATGGCTGTCGAGCAACGTCGTTGAGTCTGTTGTGTCCCGGTCGAGGCGCCCCAGAATGTCGGCAAAATGCCTGGGCGGGATGCAGGCGGTGTTCATCCAGGCCAAGGCGTAGGCGTCGGCCTCGCGCTCCATATCCCGCGAGTAGCCGTTTTGCAGCAATAAACTGGGCAGGCCGGCGGCAAGATCGGCGACGCTGCCGATGTCGCCCGTGATGGCCACCAGGATGACGCCAGCGCCTATGCTTTGCAGCGTCAGGCGCAGGCTGTGGCGGTGCTTCACATGGCCCAGCTCATGGGCGATCACGGCGAGAATCTCGGCATCGTTGTGGGCCAGATCGACCAGCGCGTCCGTCACCACAACCGTGCCGCCGGGCAGCGCCATGGCATTGGCGCCGAACAGCGCGCTGTTGCGGAACAGCAGGGTGTGGGGCGGGCAGGCCTGCTTGCCGCATTGCGTGACCAGTTGCCGGGCGAGTGCCTGCTGGCGTGCAAGCGGGAGCCGGCTGGGCGACAGGCTGAATTTATCCATCAGCATTAATGATTCCTCGCCGATGTTGCGCTCCAGCCCAGCCGGCAGGGTGTGGGCGGCAAGCTGGGCCGCGGCAGGCACGCCCCAGCGCAGCCCGGCAAACATGACCAGCACGGAGACAACCAGGGCGATGAGCGCGTAGCCCAGCCGGCTTTCCAGATGCCGTGCCCAGCGTTCGGGGCGGTTGGTGGCGGTGGCCCGGGACAAGGCGGCCAGGGCGGCGAGGTCGGTGCTGTGCAGTTCCTGGCCTTTGGGCAGATGCACCACCCCGCGCGCTGCGCCCACGGGGGGCGCGACGTCGATCTGGTCGAGCGGAAAAACTAGCGCGATACCTTCTCCTGTGATGTGTAGCCGCCCCGCATCGAGCGCGGCGCTGACCGGATGCGCCTGCGAACTGCGCCCGTCGAACAGGTCGCCGGTGAATGCCGTCACGTCAGCCCGATATTGAGGTCGAACAGGTCGGCCATCTCGGCGCCGGTGGCGGTGCTGCCCTGTTGCTGGCCGGCGGTGAATTCGCTCAGGTTCTCCGGCCCGCTAACGGTCAGATGCCCGGCCCGGTAACGCGCCAGCCGGACCTTGGCCCAGGGGATGAAGATGCCGAGGGTGAGGGCAATCATGACCAGGTTCGAGAAATACAGCCAGATCAGGTCGCGTGCGCGCTGGCTGGACTGGAAACCGACGGGTCCGATGGTGGTGGCGTTGTAGAACAGGTTGGCGGTGCGCGCCATGATCATTGCGCCGGCGACCAGTATCATCAGATAGAACAGGGCGGCGCCGCCGAAAATGCTGGCGCCCACTGCGGCCATTGCGGCTTCCGGCGGCATGCCCGCGGCTTTCATTTGCGCGATCTGGTAGAGGCCCAGGGCAATGACGCCAATCGGCAGCAGCATCAGCACCAGGGCAAACAGATACACCCCCCAGAACGGTTTGGACGTGCCCTGGTAGCGGGCAGCCGTCTGGCCGTACGTCGTGTTGTCGGCAATGAATTTGAGCTGCCGGTAGGCAAGATAGGGCAGGATCAGGCCGAGGGTGGGAATGAGCAGCAGCGACAAGCCGATATAAATCCGGGCGGCTTCACCCACCGATCCGGTGAAATCGAAACGCAGGCCGCGATAGGCGCTCATGCGCGCGTGAAAGCGCAGGCTGCTGACCACGATCCAGGGCAGGGCAAGCAGGAAAACGATCATCAGCGCGATGGCCAGCATGGGCGAGTAAAACGAGGCGGCGTAATAAGCCGCCAGGGCAGCGAGGGCGATCAGGCGGCCCTTGAGAATTTGCAGCGGCGTGGCGAGGTAGGTAAAGGTCTGGTTGTCGAGCAGGGTATGGCCGTAGAACCAGCGCATGGTGCGGACCTTGGCCCAGGCTGAATAAATGCCCAGCGTGAGCAGCGTGAGCGCGATGTTGACGATCCAGATGACGAAGTATTCGCCGCCACGACCGGTGAACTGCATTGGATATTGCCTGGTATTCGACATGGTCTCCCCTTGGTG
>JADMKH010000157.1 GCA_018780025.1 Thiobacillus sp. | reverse complement strand
CGTGCTGCCGCTCGACTGCAAGATGAGCGTGGACGACAACGCGCTGTATCGCCGCCGCGCACTGGCTGAACTGCGCGACGACAGCCAGATCGACGCCAAGGAAGCGGCGGCCAATGCGGCCAACGTCAATTACGTTGCGCTCACCGGCAACATCGGCTGCATGGTCAACGGCGCCGGCCTGGCGATGGCGACGATGGACCTGATCCAGCTGGAAGGGGGCACGCCCGCCAACTTCCTCGACGTCGGCGGCGGCGCCACCCCGGAAACCGTGGCGCAGGGCTTCAAGATCATTCTGCTCGACCCCAACGTGCGCGCCGTGCTGATCAATATCTTTGGCGGCATCGTGCGCTGCGATGTGATTGCCGAAGGCATCATTCAGGCGGTAAAAGAGGTCGGCGTGAAAGTGCCGGTGATTGTGCGCCTGGAAGGCACCAATGCCGAACAGGGCCGCGCGCTGCTGGCCGAATCGGGGCTGGCGATCCTGGCCGCAGAAAGCCTCACCCAGGCGGCGAAACTCGCCGTGGAGAAAGCGCAATGAGCATCCTCGTCAACCAACACACCCAGGTCATCTGCCAGGGCTTCACCGGCAAGCAGGGCACGTTCCATTCCGAACAGGCGATTGCCTACGGCACGCGCATGGTCGGCGGCGTCACCCCCGGCAAGGGCGGGCAGGCGCATCTGAACCTGCCCGTGTTCAACACCGTTCGCGACGCGGTGCGGCAGACCGGCGCGCAGGCGACGATGATTTATGTGCCGGCCGCGTTTGCCGCCGATTCGATTCTGGAAGCGGCGGATGCAGGCATTGAAATCATTGTCTGTATTACCGAAGGCATTCCGGTACTCGACATGCTCAACGTGAAGGCTGCGCTGCGCGCCAACGGCGCCAGGCTGATTGGCCCCAATTGCCCCGGCATCATCACCTCGGGCGAGTGCAAGATCGGCATCATGCCCGGCGTCATCCATCAACAAGGAAAAATCGGCATCGTTTCGCGCTCCGGCACGCTGACCTACGAAGCGGTGCACCAGACCACGCAACTGGGGCTGGGGCAGTCGACCTGCGTCGGCATCGGCGGCGACCCGATCAAGGGGCTGGACTTTATCGATTGCCTGGAACTATTCGAGGCCGACCCAGAAACCTCCGCGGTGATTCTGGTCGGAGAAATTGGCGGCAGTCGCGAGGAAGAGGCGGCCGAGTACATCCGCTCGAACATGAAGAAGCCGGTTGCTGCCTACATTGCCGGGCGTACCGCGCCCAAGGGCAAGCGCATGGGGCATGCAGGCGCGATCATTGCCGGTGGCGCTGGAACCGCTGACGCCAAGATTCGCGCGCTTGAAGCTGCCGGCGTGGTCATCGCGCAAAGCCCGGCAGGGCTGGGCGAGGCGGTGCAGGCGGCAATGGCGGCCCGATGAAACTCGGCATCGCCCAACTCAATCTCACCGTTGGCGATATCGCGGGCAATGTGGCCAAACTGCTGGCCGCAGCGCAGGAGGCGCATGACGCAGGCGCTGAATTGCTGCTCACCCCCGAAATGTCGATCTGCGGCTATCCGGCCGAGGACCTGGTGTTGCGGCGCGATTTCACCACGGCGTGCGAGGCGGCCTCGCGCCAACTGGCCGCTGCGGCGCCGCCTGAGCTCGCCCTGATTGTGGGCTACCCCGAGCGCAGCGACGACGGCCTGTTCAATGCTGCGGCGCTGTTGCGCGGCGGCCGGGTCGAGTCGGTGTATCGTAAGCATCACTTGCCCAACCATTCCGTGTTCGATGAGCAGCGCGTGTTCGACAGCGGCGACGCGCCCTGCGTGTTTGCCTGTGGCGGACTGAATTTTGGCCTCAATATTTGTGGCGATATATGGGAACCGGGCCCGGCCACACGCGCGATGGAAGCCGGCGCGGACTGGTTGCTGGTGCCGAATGCCTCGCCGTTCCATCTCAACAAGGAGCGCGAGCGTGCCAAGGTTGCACGTGCGCGGCTCGTCGAAGCAGGACTGCCTATTGTCTACGCCAATATGGTTGGCGGGCAGGACGAACTGGTGTTCGACGGCGCATCGTTTGCGATGAATGCCGACAGCGAGATCGCGGTGCAATGTCCGGCCTGGCGCGAAGGGCTGTTTTATCTGGAGCTGGAAGGCGACACCTGTAGCGGCCCGCTACACACGCTGCCGGCTGAGGCGGCAGCGGTTTACGATGCACTGGTGCTGGCCGTGCGCGATTACGTCGGCAAGAACGGATTCAAGGGCGTGCATCTGGGCTTGTCGGGCGGGATCGATTCGGCGCTGACGCTGGCGATTGCCGTCGATGCGCTGGGCGCAGACAAGGTGCATGCGGTGATGATGCCGTCGGATTACACCGCCTCCATCAGCGTCGAGGATGCACGCGACATGGTGAAACGGCTGGGCGTGCGTTATTCGGAAATTGCGATCAAGCCCATATTCGATGCGTTCAAGACGCAGCTGGCGGGCGAGTTTTCCGGCCTTGCGGCCGATACGACCGAGGAAAATCTTCAGGCCCGCACGCGCGGCAGCTTGCTGATGGCGCTGTCGAACAAGTTCGGTTCGCTGGTGCTGACCACCGGCAACAAGAGCGAAATGGCCACCGGCTATGCCACGCTGTACGGCGATATGGCGGGCGGTTTTGCGGTTCTGAAGGATGTGCCTAAAACCCTGGTGTACCGGCTGTCGAATTATCGGAACAGCTTGTCGCAGGTCATTCCGCAACGGGTTATCGACCGTCCGCCTTCGGCCGAGCTGCGGCCCGACCAGACCGACCAGGACAGCCTGCCGCCGTACGATATGCTTGACGCGATTCTTGCGGCCTACGTTGAACGCGATCTGTCGGTGCGCGACATTGCCGCATTGGGCCACGATGCTGCTATCGTGCGCAAAGTGGTCCGCATGGTGGATCTGGCTGAATACAAGCGGCGTCAGGCCCCACCCGGCCCCCGTATTACGCCGCGCAATTTCGGCAAAGACCGTCGCTACCCCATTACCTCGAAGTACCGACCCGAAGGAGACTTGTCGTGAAAAAAATAGAAGCCATCATCAAGCCGTTCAAACTCGACGAAGTGCGTGAAGCACTGTCGGAAATCGGCGTGACCGGCCTGACCGTGACTGAGGTCAAAGGCTTCGGTCGGCAGAAGGGCCACACCGAGCTGTATCGCGGCGCCGAATATGTGGTGGATTTTTTGCCCAAGGTGAAGCTGGAAGTGGTGGTGGCCGACAGCTTGCTGGATCGTGCCATGGAGTCGATCATCGCGGCCGCGCGCACCGGCAAGATCGGCGACGGCAAGATCTTTGTGACCACAGTGGAACAGGTGGTGCGGATCCGCACCGGCGAATCGGGCGAAGCGGCGATTTGATCGCTGCTTCCGTGTTGAAGAAAAACAGCCCGAGCGGGGCGTTATGCCCGCTTCGCAATCACCAGAACTGATACCAGGGCTTGTCTGTTGTGTTGATGCCCTTGGCGTATTTACTCTTCGGGAAGTTGAGATTCAATACGCGCTGCGCATCATCGCGCAGGTCGGTGAGTTTCAGTTTGTCGTAGGACACCACCATGATTGCCAGCGCTTCTTCCAGCGCAGGGGCTTCAGGGTAGGTTTTCAGCACTTCCTTGGCACGATTGGCAGAGGCCACATAGGCTTCACGCTTCAGGTAATACTTGGCGACATGCACTTCGTTGCTGGCCAGCGCGTTGACCAGGTATTTCATGCGAGCGGTCGAGTCGGCGGCATATTTCCCATCGGGGAAACGGGTGGACACTTCCTTGAAAGCCAGAAACGCGTCGCGTGCAGCCCGTGGATCGCGCTCGCTCAGATCCTGCTCGACAATCTTGCCCAGGTAGCCGAGGTCGTCGTTGAAATTCGCCAGGCCCTTCAGGTAATAGGCGTAATCGACGTTAGGATGGTTGGGGTGGAGCTTGATGAAGCGATCGGCCGCGGCAATGGCGGAAATCGGTTCGTTGTCCTTGTAGTAGGCGTAAGCCACTTCCAGTTGCGCCTGCTGCGCATAGCGGCCGAACGGATAACGCGATTCCAGCGTTTCGAATAATTTGACGGCGCGTTCGTAATTTCCGCTATTAAGATTATCCTTGGCCTCGGCATACAGCTTTTGCGCCGACCAGCCTGCGGTTTCGTCCTTGACTGCGGGCAACAGTCCGCAGCCACTCAGTGCGAGTGTGGCGGCCAGCAGCAGGCCGCCTGCGAGGCCAGACGCCCGATTGAATGTTTTTGAACTGGATAAACGTAGCGTGAACATGGAAAAAGACACCGAAGATTCGTCGCCTGATTATAAGGTAAATCCGTCCGCCGACATTCGCGAGCTGGTGGTCCCGGACGCCGAGGGCGGGCAACGGCTGGATCAGGCCCTGTCGCGGATGCTGCCTGAGTTTTCGCGCAACCGCATCCAGAACTGGATACGCGCACGCAAAATCGCCGTGGATGACGTTTTCCCCAACACCAAGATGAAAGTCCTGGGTGGCGAGAATGTACGGGTGGAAATTGAAGCCGATCCCAACGCAACCCCCGATGCAGCTGAGGCGATCCCATTGGAGGTGGTGTTTGAAGATCCGATGTTGATGGTGATCAACAAACCCGTCGGATTGGTGGTTCACCCTGGCAGCGGCAACCGCCAGGGCACCATGCTGAACGCCTTGCTGCATTGGGTGCCGCAAGTTGCCGAGCTGCCGCGTGCCGGCATTGTGCACCGCCTCGACAAGGACACATCGGGACTTCTGGTGGTCGCCAAAACGATCAAGGCGCATACCGATCTGGTGCGGCAGTTGCAGGCGCGGACCGTCAAGCGCGAATACCTCGCCTTGGTTTATGGTGAAATCGATCGAAACGGAACCGTCAATGCGCCGCTGGCGCGCGATCCCCATAACCGCGTTAAACGCACCGTGCACAGCATGGGCAAGGAAGCCATTACCCATTACGAGGTGGTCGAGCGTTTTCCCGGCGTCACCCTGGTGCGCTGCAAGCTGGAAACCGGCCGCACCCATCAGATCCGGGTGCATATGCAACATATCGGTCATCCGCTGGTTGGCGAAGACACGTATAGCGCAAGCCGCCGCAGCCATCACAAGCTTCCGTTTCCGCGTCAGGCGCTGCACGCCGAACGTCTGGGCCTGATCCATCCGTTCACGCAGGAATTCATGCAGTGGGAATGTCCTTTGCCAGCCGATTTTGCCGACATTCTCAACGCGCTTCGCGAAGACAGCCTCTAATCCTTGAGTCAAATGCTGCTGCCCACCTGGCCTGCCCCCGCAGGGGTATTCAGCCTGATGACGACGCGCGAGGGCGGAGTCAGCAGCCCGCCCTGGGACAGCTTCAACCTCGGTGATCATGTGGGCGACGATACGGCCCATGTGGCGGAAAATCGTGCCCGTCTGCGTCGGCAATTACCCGCCGAGCCTGCCTGGCTCAAGCAAATTCATGGCGCAACCGTGGTTGAGGCCGGCTCGGCTTTGATCGAGGCCGATGCGGCGTTTACCCGGCAGGCGGGAAATGTCTGTGCCGTCCTCACCGCCGACTGTTTGCCGGTGCTGTTTTGTGACCGTGCAGGCAGCGTGGTCGCGGCGGCCCATGCGGGTTGGCGTGGCCTGGCCAACGGCGTGCTGGAAGCCACGGTGGCCGCCATGCAGGTGCCGTCGGGCGAGGTGCTTGCCTGGATGGGCGCCGCCATCGGCCCGCAGGCCTTCGAAGTGGGGGATGACGTGCGCCAGGCGTTTATCTCGCAGCATCCGGAGGCGGCCGCAGCCTTTGTGCCACAGCCCTCGGGCGTAGCGGGGAAATGGCTCGCCGATATCTACCAGCTGGCACGCATCCGGCTCAATCGCGTGGGCGTGCAGGAGATATATGGCGGCGGACGCTGCACCTTCAACGAAGCGGACCGTTTTTACTCGTATCGTCGCGACGGCGTGACTGGCCGCATGGCATCGCTGATCTGGCTGGCATAAGGCTTCACTCCAGCCATTTGTGCAGAAACTGCGCATGCCCCATGGCGGGGTCGAGCTGGTAGTCGGTAAATCCCAACCGTTGATACAGGTTGCGCGCTGAGGTGTTGCCCTGCAGCACTTCGAGCGTGAGCTTGCAGGCGCCGCGTTCGCGCGCCAGGGCTTCCACCTGTTCAAACATTTGCGCTGCGATGCCGCGCCCGCGATGGCTGGGCGCCACCACGACGTCATGCACGTTGACCAGCGGGCGGCAGGCAAAGGTGGAAAAGCCTTCGATGGCGTTGACGAGTCCCACTGGCGTTGCATCGTCGAAGGCCAGCACGCTGAAAATGAAGGGGCGGGCAGCGAGTGCGCCGACCAGATTCTGGCGGGCGAAATCGCTTAACGCTTTGCCCCCTCCCGCCGGGTCGCGCGCGTAGGCGTCCATCAACTCAACCAGCGCGGCAGCGTGTATGGCGTCGTCGTAGCAGACGCGGGTGATTTCAATCATGGGTACGCATCGACAGATCAACTGCGCGGATGTGCTTGGTCAGCCCGCCGATTGAAATGCGGTCCACCCCGGTTTCGGCCACTGCGCGCACCGTGTCCAGGGTAATGTTGCCTGAGGCCTCCAGCTTCGCGCGACCGTCGGTCAGTGCCACTGCCTCGCGCATCGGGCCCGGATCAAAGTTATCGAGCAGGATCAGTTTTGCGCCAGCGGCGAGTGCCTCACGCAACTGATCGAGCGTTTCCACTTCGATCTGCACACTCACCTTGCCAGCGGCCAGCTTGAACGCCGCGTCCAGTACCGGCGCAATGCCGCCCGCTGCCGCAATGTGGTTTTCCTTGATTAGAATGCCGTCGTACAGCCCCACGCGCTGGTTCTGCCCACCGCCGACGCGCACTGCGTATTTTTCGGCGATGCGCAGACCGGGCAGGGTTTTTCGGGTGTCGAGGATGGCCGCACGGGTGCCGGCAACGGCTTCGACATAAGGCCGGGTGGCGGTGGCAACCGCCGACAGGGTTTGCAGGAAATTCAGCGCCGGGCGTTCGGCAGTCAGCAGGGCGCGGCTATTGCCGCTGATTTCGACGAGGACGCTGCCGGCCGCAACCAGTTCGCCCTCGCTCACCTGCCAGTCGATGGCGCAAGCGGGGTCAAGCGTCCTGAAGCAGGCGTCGAACCAGGGCCGCCCCGCGATCACGGCGGCTTCGCGGGTGATGACACAGGCATGAGTGGTTTGCGTGGCGGGAATCAGCTGAGCGGTAAGATCGCCGCTGCCGACATCCTCGGCCAGGGCACGCGCGACGTCAGATAAAACCTGACCTATATTCAAATCGGACATGGAGGGTTGAAATCGCCTGAGAAGGCATCATTTACGTGTCATTGAATATACCTTAAGCCAGAGGATACCCATGCGATTTGAAAAGCTCACCACCCAGTTCCAGCAAGCGTTCTCCGACGCGCAAAGCCTTGCCGTTGGGGGCGATCAAGCCTACATCGAGCCGCAGCATCTGCTGCTTTCCCTGCTGAACCAGGAAGGCGGCGGTGCGTCGTCGATCCTGTCGCGTGCCGGCGTGCAGGTGCCTGCGCTCAAGGCAGCACTGACCCAGGCCTTGACCCGCCTGCCCAAAATCGAAGGCCACGGCGGCGAGGTGACTATTTCACGCGACCTCAACAACCTCCTGAACCTGACTGACAAAGAGGCGATGAAGCGCAACGATGCCTTCATCGCGTCCGAACTGTTCCTGCTGGCGGTGCTGGAAGACAAGGGCGAAACCGGGCGTCTGCTCAAGCAGCACGGCGCACAGAAAGCCGCGCTGGAACAGGCGATTGCCGCGGTGCGCGGCGGCGAAAACGTGCAGTCGCAGGAGGCCGAAGGCCAGCGCGAAGCGCTTGCCAAATACACCCTCGACCTCACCGCGCGCGCGCGCGAAGGCAAACTCGATCCGGTGATCGGGCGCGACGACGAAATCCGCCGCTCGATCCAGATCCTGCAGCGCC
>JADMKH010000056.1:5942-7941 GCA_018780025.1 Thiobacillus sp. | reverse complement strand
GTGCCGTGCTGGAAGAGACCATGGGTGCCGATCGCGAAGCCATGATGGAAAACCTCAAGGAAGGTTCCATCGTCAAAGGCATCGTCAAGAACATTACCGACTACGGCGCGTTCGTCGACCTGGGCGGCATCGACGGCCTGCTGCACATCACAGACATGGCCTGGCGCCGTGTCAAGCACCCGTCCGAAGTGGTACAGGTGGGTCAGGAACTCGAAGCCAAGATCCTGCGTTACGACACCGAGAAGAACCGCGTTTCGCTCGGTATCAAGCAGCTGGGCGACGATCCGTGGGTCGGCATCGCACGTCGCTACCCGCAGGGCACCCGCATGTTCGGTAAAGTGGCCAACCTCACCGACTACGGCGCATTCGTCGAAATCGAAGAGGGCATCGAAGGCCTGGTGCACGTCTCCGAAATGGACTGGACCAACAAGAACGTCAGCCCCTCCAAGATCGTGCAGCTGGGCGACGAAGTCGAAGTCATGGTGCTCGACATCGACGAAGACAAGCGCCGCATCTCGCTGGGCATGAAGCAGTGCAAGTCGAACCCGTGGGAAGACTTCTCGATGAACCACAAGAAGGGCGACAAGGTCGGCGGCGCGATCAAGTCGATCACCGACTTTGGCGTGTTCATCGGCCTGCCGGGCGGCATCGACGGCCTGGTCCACCTGTCCGACCTGTCATGGAGCGTGCCTGGCGAAGAGGCTGTGCGCAACTTCCGTAAAGGCCAGGACGTCGAGGCCGTTGTGCTGGGCATCGATCTCGAGCGCGAGCGCATTTCGCTCGGCATCAAGCAGCTCGAAGGCGATCCGCTGACCAGCTATGCAACCGGCCACGAGAAGGGCAGCATCGTCAAGGGTACCATCAAGACGGTAGAAGCCAAGGGCGCGACCGTGCAACTGGACAGCGACATGGAAGGTTATCTGCGCGCATCCGAAGTGTCGCGTGATCGTGTCGAAGATATGCGCACCCATTACAAGGACGGTGACGAAATCGAAGCCATGATCATCAACGTTGACCGCAAAAACCGCGTCATTAACCTGTCGATCAAGGCCAAGGACATGACCGAACAGGACTCGGCGATGAAGAAAATCGCAGCCGATACCTCGGCGGCAGCCAGCGGTTCGACCAACCTCGGTGCGCTGCTGAAGGCCAAGCTCGACAACAAGAACGCCGAGTAATCATGACCAAGTCGGAGCTGATTGCCCAACTGGCTGCGCGACATTCGCAATTTTCGGTTGCGGATATCGAAATGGCGGTGAAAACGGTCCTCGACGCGCTGGCCAAAAACCTGTCGCGCGGCGAGCGTATCGAAATTCGTGGTTTTGGCAGTTTTAGCCTGAGCTATCGCCCAGCCCGTCTTGGGCGCAATCCGAAATCCGGCGAACGTGTTCAGGTGCCGGCGAAATATGTGCCGCACTTCAAGGCCGGCAAGGAATTGCGCGACCGGGTGGATTTTCCGCTCTGAGTTGGAAGTAAAGTAGGTGAAAACGGCGCGTATAGCGCCGTTTTCTTTTTCCGCTGCACTTTTTGAAGTCAGCCAGCAAAGGTAGAATGGCCGCACATCACATGCGAGTCGTCATGAAAACTTTCACGCGCTATCTGGGGTTGCTGTTCAAACTGCTGGTATTTCTGCTGGTGTTGGGTTTTGCGTTGAAAAACAGCCACACCACCATTTTTTATTCCTATCTGGACTACGTGTGGCAAGCGCCCCTGATTGTCATGATGGGATTGGCTTTTGTGCTGGGTGCCCTGACCGGTGTACTGGCGCTGTTGCCCACCCTGTTCCGCCTGCGGCGTGAAAATTCACGCACGTCCCCGGCGGTCGTGGCTGACACGATCACGCCAACCGATATCACCGTTGTGTAACGCGTATGGAATTCGAGTTCTGGTGGTTGCTGGCGTTCCCCCTTTTTTTTGCGTTGGGCTGGCTGGCTGCGCGGGTCGATATCCGGCAGGTGGTAACTGAATCGCGCGCACTGCCCAATTCATATTTTAGTGG
>JADMKH010000056.1:0-5932 GCA_018780025.1 Thiobacillus sp. | reverse complement strand
TTCCGATCTCGCTGCCCAACTCCTATTTCCGCGGGCTCAATTTTCTGCTCAACGAGCAGCCCGACAAGGCGATCGAGGCCTTTCTTGAAGTCGTCAAGCTCGAACCTGAAACCATCGACCTGCACTTTGCGCTGGGGGGGTTGTTTCGCCGTCGCGGAGAGCTCGATCGCGCCATCCGCATGCATGAAAGTCTGCTGGATCGCGAAGGGCTGGTCGAGGACCAGCGGCTTCGCGCAATGAGCGAACTGGGGCAGGACTATCTGAAGGCAGGCTTGCTTGATCGCGCTGAAGCGGTGTTTTCAAAGCTGCTCGACACGCCGCAACATGGACAGGCACGCACCTATTTGCTGGAAATATTCGTCCAGGAAAAAGACTGGCAGAAAGCCATCGACGCGGCGCGTCTGTTGGAGAAAGACACCAGCAAACCGCTGAACGCAGATATCGCTCATTTTTATTGCGAACTGGCTTTGCTGGAAGCAGCCCGGGGCAACCCCGATGTGGCGGCGTCGCATTTGCAGCAGGCGTTGTCGAGTAACCGCCTGTCGGTTCGCGCCAATCTGATGGCAGGCGATCTTGATGCGGCTGCGGGGCGGCACGAGGCGGCGATCGCCGACTGGCGTCTGGTTGAAACCCAGAGTGCCGTTCACATGGCGCTGGTGGTTGATCGCGTGCTGGGAAGTTATCGTCAGCTGGGGCGACTGAATGAAGGCGTGCAATGGTTGCGTGCGTTGTATGCCCGGCAACCTTCACATGACGTTTTTGGCGCGCTGTATCTCGCCGTGTCCGAATCCGATGGCGCGGAGGCTGCCCGTCAACTCGCGCGCGAGGAATTGCGTCGCAATCCCAGCCTGAGAACACTGGACCGGTTACTGGAGGCCGAACTCGTCAACGCGGAACCGGATGCGCGCGAGTTGCTGCAGATTGAGAAAAGTCTGGTGGCTTCTCACAGCCAGCGCATGATGCGTTATCAGTGCGGCAGTTGCGGCTTCAAGGCCAAGCAGTTCTTTTGGCGCTGTCCGGCGTGCGGACGTTGGGATAGCTTTGATCCAGAGCGCAGCGAAGGTGAAGGCTGATACGAATGGCAATTAACAAGATGCAAAGGTCGTGGTGAATTCAACAAAAATTATTGTCGCGCTGGACTTTTCCGATGCGGCATCGGCGTTGGCATTGGTGGATCAGCTTGATCCGGGTTTGTGCCGTTTGAAAGTGGGCAAGGAATTGTTCACCGTGGCCGGGCCGGAGTTGGTGCGCGGGCTGGTGGCGCGGGGTTTCGATGTTTTTCTCGACCTGAAATTTCACGACATTCCCAATACCGTGGCGGCGGCATGCCGTGCTGCGGCGGAGTTGGGAGTGTGGATGATGAACGTCCATGCGTCGGGGGGACGTCGCATGATGACTGCGGCACAGGAAGCATTGGGTGCGTTGCGCCATCCCCCGCTGCTGATAGCCGTTACGGTGCTAACCAGCATGAATGCCGAGGATTTGAGCGAAGTTGGTGTGGTCGATATGCCATCCGACCAGGTGTTGCGACTGGCGCGATTGTCACAGCAGTGCAAGCTCGATGGCGTAGTCTGCTCGGCTCAGGAGGCTTCCATGCTGCGTGCCGAACTGGGTGCCGATTTTCTTTTGGTGACGCCGGGCATTCGTCCGGCAGGTGCCGATGTGGGCGATCAGCGGCGCGTGATGACGCCTGTAGAAGCGTTGCATGCCGGTGCGACCGACCTGGTGATTGGACGTCCGATTACCGGTGCGGCCGATCCGCTTGCAGCGCTTAAGCAGATTCAATCCGACATTTTAAACGCATAGGGAGCCCATTTTGAAAATCACCGTAATCGGTACAGGTTATGTGGGATTGGTGACGGGAACCTGCCTGGCCGAAGTGGGCAACGAGGTGCTGTGCCTCGATGTCGATCTGGAAAAAATAGAGACCCTGAAGGCCGGCGGCATTCCGATCTACGAGCCGGGGCTGGAAGACATGGTGAAGCGCAACGTCGAGGCGGGGCGGCTGTCTTTCACGACCGATGTTGAGGCCTCCGTAGCGTTTGGCGAAATTCAGTTCATCGCGGTGGGTACTCCGCCAGACGAGGATGGCTCGGCGGACCTGCAGTATGTCGTTGCAGCGGCACGCAACATTGGCCGCCACATGAACGGTTACAAGCTGGTGGTTGATAAGTCGACCGTTCCTGTTGGCACAGCCGACAAGGTGAAAGCCGCGTTGCAGGAAGAACTTTCCAGACGCGGTGTTCCGCATGAATTCAATGTCGCATCCAACCCCGAGTTTTTGAAGGAAGGCGCGGCGGTCGAGGACTTCATGAAGCCGGACCGCATTGTGATTGGCACCGACAGTGAACAGGCTACGGCCTTTCTGCGCCAGTTGTATGCGCCGTTTCAGCGTAATCGCGACCGTCTGACGGTGATGGATGTGCGCAGCGCCGAACTCACCAAATATGCAGCCAATGCCATGCTGGCGACGCGTATTTCCTTCATGAACGAACTGGCCGTACTGGCTGAAAAGCTGGGCGCGGATATCGAACAGGTGCGTCACGGTATTGGCTCCGACCCCCGCATTGGGTACCAGTTTTTGTACGCCGGCTGCGGCTATGGCGGATCGTGTTTTCCGAAGGACGTGCAGGCATTGCGCCGTACCGGTCAGGAAAACGGCGTTGCTTTACGCGTGCTCGATGCGGTGGAAGAAGCCAACGAAGCGCAGAAGCAGATTCTGGTCGAAAAACTGACTGCAAAACTGGGCTGCGACCTCAAGGGCAAGCGTTTTGCCATGTGGGGCCTGGCGTTCAAGCCCAATACCGACGACATGCGTGCCGCACCCAGCCGCAGCATGCTCGAAGCCTTATGGGCGATGGGTGCCAGTGTGTCAGCGTTTGATCCGGCAGCGATGGAAGAAACCCGTCGCATCTACGGTGAGCGCCCCGATCTGATTTTAGCTGACAGCCCGATGGATGCATTGAACGGTGCGGACGCACTGTTGATTGTGACCGAGTGGAAAGTGTTCCGCAGCCCTAATTTCGACACCATGAAAAAGCTGCTGAAAACGCCGCTGGTTTTCGACGGACGCAATCTGTATGAACCGCAAGCGATGCGGGACATGGGCTTCGACTATTTGCCGATTGGCCGTCTGTGATGCCTTGGGATGGGGCTTTCCGCAAGGCCGGTTATGATGCAAAGCGGGTTGGTTTGGAAGCAGGCATATCCTCCGGGATGAATTGGTTATGACAGGCATGAGTCACTATAAAACGATCGAAGACTGCGTTGGCAACACGCCCCTGGTCCGCTTGAAGCGCATGCCCGGCGCGACGACAAACATCGTTCTGGTCAAGCTGGAGGGCAACAACCCGGCAGGCTCGGTCAAGGATCGTCCGGCATTGGCGATGATAGACGCGGCGCAGGAAAGGGGCGATATCAAACCCGGCGACACCCTGATCGAAGCCACCAGTGGTAACACCGGCATCGCGCTCGCCATGGCCGCTGCGATGCGTGGTTACAAACTGATACTCATCATGCCTGAGCATCTTTCGATCGAACGGCGGCAAACCATGCGTGCATTCGGCGCCGAGTTGCAATTGGTCAGTAAGGAAATGGGTATGGAAGGTGCGCGCGACCTGGCCGTTTCGATGGAGAGGCAGGGCGTTGGCAAGATCCTCGACCAGTTCTCGAATCCGGATAATCCCGCGTCGCATTATCGCACCACCGGTCCTGAAATCTGGCGCGATACGCGGGGTGAAATCACCCATTTTGTTTCCAGCATGGGGACCACCGGCACCATCATGGGCTGTTCGCACTATCTGAAAGAGCAGAACCCGGCGATCCGGATTGTCGGGGTGCAACCCACTGACGGGGCACAGATTCCCGGCATCCGTAAATGGCCGGAAGAATATGTGCCGAAAATATGCGACCCCAGCCGGGTTGATCGCATGATCTACGTCAGCCAGCAGGACGCCGAGGAAACCACCCGACGCCTGGCACGCGAAGAAGGTATTTTCGCGGGTATTTCATCGGGTGGCGCATTGTGGGCGGCATTGCAGTTGTCGAAAGAAGTCGAAAACGCCACCATTGTTTCCATCGTCTGCGACCGTGGCGACCGCTATCTGTCCACCGGCGTTTTCCCCGCCTGATCGCGCATAGCTGATTCCGCAGTGGCCAAAACCAAAACAATTTACACCTGCACTGAATGCGGCGGCTCGCTGCCCAAGTGGCAGGGGCAATGCCCGCATTGCAACGCCTGGAACACCCTGGTCGAGACCATTGCCGAGTCGGCCAAGCCGCGCTACCAGGCGCTGGCAGCGTCGAGCCAGGTGCAGATGCTGGGCGAAGTGGAGGGCGCCGAAGCGAGCCGGATTCCGACCACGCTCGGCGAGCTCGATCGCGTGCTGGGAGGCGGGCTGGTAGCTGGCGGCGTGGTGTTGATTGGCGGCGACCCTGGCATCGGCAAATCGACCTTGCTGTTGCAGGCGCTGGCGGTGCTGTCGCAAAGCCTGCCCACGCTGTATGTCAGCGGCGAAGAATCCGCGCAGCAGCTGGCGTTGCGCGCGCGCCGCCTGCAATTGCCCGAATCGCATTTGCCGGTGTTGCCGGAAATCCGGCTCGAAGCGATTTTGAGTCACCTCGCCGCGATCAAGCCCGCCATCGCGGTGATCGATTCGATCCAGACCGTGTATTCCGAAACCCTGACCTCCGCCCCCGGCTCGGTGGCGCAGGTGCGCGAATGCGCGGCGCAGCTCACGCGCTACGCCAAGCAGAGCGGCTGCGCGATTCTGCTGGTCGGCCATGTCACCAAGGAAGGTGCTATCGCCGGCCCGCGCGTGCTCGAGCACATCGTCGACACCGTGCTGTATTTCGAGGGCGATACCGGATCGAGTTTTCGCCTGGTGCGCGCGATCAAAAACCGCTTCGGCGCGGTGAATGAAATCGGCGTGTTCGCGATGACCGAGAAGGGCTTGAAGGGCGTGTCCAATCCTTCGGCAATATTTCTGTCGCACCACGGCGCGCCGGTGCCGGGCTCGTGTGTGCTGGTCACGCAGGAAGGCACGCGGCCGCTGCTGGTAGAAATCCAGGCGCTGGTCGACAGCAGCCAGTCGCCCAACCCGCGCCGCCTGTCCGTCGGCCTGGAACAGAACCGGCTCGCCATGCTGCTCGCCGTGCTGCACCGCCACGCCGGCATCGCCTGCTCCGATCAGGATGTGTTCGTCAACGCGGTGGGCGGGGTGAAGATCAGTGAGCCCGCCGCAGATCTGGCGGTACTCGCCGCCATCGTCTCGTCGCTCCGCAGCCAGCCCCTGCCCGACAAGCTGGTGATGTTCGGCGAAGTCGGCCTCGCCGGAGAAATCCGCCCGGTGCAGCGCGGCCAGGAGCGCCTGAAGGAAGCCGCCAAGCTCGGCTTCACCCAGGCCATCATCCCGGCCGCCAACCAGCCCAAGCAGAAAATCGCCGGCATGACGGTGCACGCGGTGCAGCGGCTGGACGAGGCGATTGGCTTGTTCAGGGAAACCTGAAAAAACTCCTGAGCCTGTTTCCCTTTCCATAACGGTTGACGTTATATAACGAAGTGCGTTATGGTTGGTCATGATTCTCGATTTCGCTGACAAGGCAACCGAATCGGTCTGGCACGGCGAACGCTCGCGCAGGCTGCCTGCCAGCATTCAGGACATCGCGCGGCGCAAGCTGCGGATGCTGAACAATGCGCACAACCTTGAGGATTTGCGCATTCCGCCCGCCAACCGGCTGGAGGCGCTGAAAGGCGACCGCAAAGGACAGCACAGCATCCGCATCAACGACCAGTGGCGGATTTGCTTCAAATGGAAAGACGGCAGCTGCAGCGAAGTCGGGATTGTCGATTACCACTGACCCAGGAGTGCGTCATGGCCAAACTGAAAAACATTCACCCCGGCGAGATCCTGCTGGAAGAGTTCCTGATCCC
>JADMKH010000158.1 GCA_018780025.1 Thiobacillus sp. | reverse complement strand
AGAAAACCTGGTTGTGCGCATTGCACAATATGATGCCTACGTTCGGGCGGTACCCCTCTCGGTCGATCATGGCCGCCACCATCTGTAAAATTCGATTACCTGCATTCTTTCACACCCGCCGAAAATTGCAAACCTGCAACGGCCTGAAATCAGGCTTTAATCATTGTTTTGACTGGGATTTTCAAAATACAGAAAAACCCGGAATACGCCTTTCGAGCCATTCCACCGAAGCGGAATTGTATTTTGTGCGGTTGCGTCCAACTCACACCGTCACCCGGCGCTGAATCAACAAAAACCCTGACGGTGCCCTTCCTGGGCGCCAAATGAGATCGGCGCATCCCCACGGGTTGCGCTAATCGAGCAGCGGCACGATGCCCTCTGCCCACTGCAAATCCCGCGAAAAACCGCGCAAATCCAGACCAAAGTGCTTCGACAAGTCCGCCAACCGGGGCTGTACGGCTTCGAGACGCATTGCCGCGCCCGGTTCCTTGAATGCCATCACGATGACATTGACTTTGTGCTGCACGGCAATCCAACCCACTTCCCCGTCAAATGCCCGCGAAAGTCGCGCAAAATACTCGGCAAATTCAGCGTCATGCCCCCATAAATTGACCACCAGAATCCCGCCGGGCTTGAGCGCGCGATAACAAGCCGTATAAAATTTTTGCGTGGCCAGGGCTTCCACCTGATTGCCGGAATCGAAGCCGTCCAGCAGGATGACATCGGCACTCCCGGTCTGCTGCTTCACGAACAACGCGCCATCGGCCTCGACCACGGTCAGCGTCTCGTCGTCGAGCGGCAACGCGAAATGCGTGCGCGCGGCGGCAATCACCCTGGGGTCGATTTCCACTGCTGTGACGTGTGTTTGCGGGAGATGCTTGCGGATGAACTTGGCGAATGAGCCGCCACCCAGCCCAACCATCAGCACGTTTTGCGGCGCCGGGTTGAACATCAAAAACCCCATCATGGCGCGCGTGTAGGCAAGCTCCAGATCCCACGGCCGACTCACCCGCATCGCACTCTGAATGGCGCAACTCCCCAGATGCAGAGTGCGCAGACCGCGCTCCTCGGTCACTTCCAGCCCGTCGTCATCTGCCCGGCGTTTCCCAAACTTCAAGCGCATGGCTGTCCTGTCCAAAAATGAGCGCGAAAGATTACACGGCCGCGCGCTAAAATGCTGCTTTTTCGTTCCTGCCACTTACCATGCGCGCCAGCCAGTTTTTCATTTCCACCACCAAGGAAGCCCCCTCGGAGGCCGAACTCGTCAGCCACAAGCTCATGCTGCGCGCCGGGCTGATCAAGCGCCTGGGGTCGGGGCTCTATACCTGGATGCCGCTGGGCTTGCGGGTGTTGCGCCGGGTGGAGGCGGTGGTGCGCGAGGAAATGAACCGCGCCGGCGCAATCGAGTTGCTGATGCCGGCGGTGCAGCCGGCCGAATTATGGGAAGAAACCGGACGCTGGGCGCAGTTCGGCCCGCAAATGCTCAAACTCACCGACCGCCACAAGCGTGATTTCTGCTTCGGCCCCACCCATGAGGAGGTCATTACCGACATCGCGCGTCGCGAAATCAAGAGCTACCGCCAGTTGCCGCTGAATTTTTACCAGATCCAGATGAAGTTCCGCGATGAAATCCGCCCGCGCTTCGGGGTCATGCGCGCACGCGAATTCCTGATGAAGGACGCCTATTCCTTCCACCCCAACAAGCAAAGCCTCGCGGCCACGTACCAGATCATGTACGACGCCTATGCCCGGATATTCGCCCGGCTGGGGCTGACTTTCCGCGCGGTCGCGGCGGATACGGGCGCCATCGGCGGCTCGGGCTCGCACGAATTCCACGTGCTGGCCGAATCGGGCGAAGACCTGCTCGCCTACTGCCCGGATTCCGACTACGCCGCCAACGTCGAACTGGCCGAAGCTGTCGCGCCCGCCCCCCCCCGCGCCGCGCCGGTTCAGGCGATGCAATCCGTAGCCACGCCGGGCGTGAAAACCATCGACGCGGTGGCCGCTTTCCTCAAGATCGGCGTCGATCAGACCGTTAAAACCCTGATTGTGGAAGGAACGGATGGCCCGGTTGCCTTGCTGGTTCGGGGCGACCATGTGCTGAACGACATCAAGGCCGAGAAAATCGCGGGGGTGAAAATACCCTTTGCCCTGGCAAACGAAGCCGCAGTTCGCGCCGCAACCGGCTGCGCGCCCGGTTCGGTCGGCCCGGTGGGTTTGAAAATCCCGGTGGTTGCTGACCGTGCCGTGGCTGCAATGAGCGATTTTGTCTGTGGTGCCAATGTCGACAACCAACACCTTACTGGTGTCAATTTTGGCCGCGACCTGCCGGAACCGATTGTGGTCGACCTGCGCAACGTCCAGGCTGGCGACCCCAGCCCCGACGGCAAAGGCAAGCTGAAATTATGCCGCGGCATCGAAGTCGGGCATGTGTTCCAGCTGGGCAGCAAGTACTCGCTCGCCATGGACGCCACCTACCTGGACGAGGCAGGCAAGTCGCAGCCCATGGAAATGGGCTGTTACGGCATCGGTGTCTCGCGTATCGTGGCCTCGGCCATCGAACAGCACCACGACGATAAAGGCATCATCTGGCCCAAGACCATGGCACCGTTTTTGCTCGTTATTGTGGCAATCGGCTATGGTAAAAGCGAGATGGTTAAAACGGCCGCCGATAACCTGTATGCTGAACTGAAGGCTGCGGGGCATGACGTACTGCTGGACGACCGCGATGAGCGTCCCGGCGTCATGTTTGCCGATGCCGAATTGATCGGCATTCCCCACCGCGTCACTGTGGGTGAGCGTGGGCTGAAGGACGGCATCATCGAATATCAAACGCGCCTTGCCGAGGCAGGCCAGGCCGTCGAGCCGAAGAAAATCGGCCTCAACGAAGCACTGGAGTATCTGACAGGGTTATTGAATCGCTGACATGAAAACATTGACGCACATCAGCCTGTTGCTGGCCGCGCTCTTCCTGACCTTTCCTGCACAAGCGGGGGGGCAGCGGGAGGAGGCGATGTCGGCCAATGTGCGTTCGTCCCTGCAGCGCGGACTGGCCGATACCGCAGTCACCCGCACCGCGTTCAGACAAGCCGCAGATGAAACGGCCTGGCTAAACGAAATGTCGCGCCGGCTGGCCAAGCGCATGCCGGACGCATCCGAGCGCATGGAGTTTCTGACCACGCTGCACTGGGAGGCCTCGCGCGCAGGGGTCGATCCTCAATTGATGCTGGGACTGATTCAGGTCGAAAGCGGCTTCCGCAAATACGCGGTATCGCCAGTTGGCGCACGCGGCTATACGCAAGTGATGCCATTCTGGGTCAAGGCCATTGGCAACCCCGACCACAACCTGTTTCAACTGCGGACCAATCTGCGCTATGGCGCACTCATTTTGCGCCACTACATCGACATTGAGCGCGGCGACTTGTTCCGCGCGCTGGGACGCTTCAACGGCAGCCTCGGCCGCCCGGAATACCCCAACCTCGTTGTCGGCGCGTGGAAGCGGCATTGGGATTACCAGCCCAGCACCAAATCGGCTGACACCGCCTCCGCATCACGCAGTTGACCGGCACGTTGTTGCCTGGTCAAAACAGGAATCAATCCCGCTGCCGGGACAGGCAATCGAGTGCGCCCGGAAATCAGGGTCCCACTCACCCCTGACATGGCAGGAAAGCGCGTGTTTCAACTGTTTACCGTTTCCGGAGAACCCTTATGGCCAAGCAACTCGCAGCATTACTCACCGTCGTCGCAGCCCTGTCCGGACTTTCAGGATGCGAAACCCCACCTTATCATGGCAGCGTACAGGTCCGCGACCGCGACCTGGACGTGCGTGTGGTATTCAGCGACGCGGACCGAAGAATCATCCGTGAATATTATCGTGAGGACTATCGCCGTCTGCCGCCGGGTCTGGCCAAACAGGGAAAAGTCCCTCCGGGCCACGCATTCAAGATGACGCGCAACCGTAGCGTGCCTGCCGATGTCAGGTGGGGCTATCTGGATGCGGATATTGAAAGACGACTGAGCCGGTTGCCGGATGGATATGTACGGGTCGTCATCGGCACTGACATCGGAATTTTGAACACCCGGACACGCATCGTTGTCGACTTGCTGGAAGACATCAACAACTGACCGCAACGCTCGGGGCCATTGGCCTGCGCGAGGATCCGTTTCGTTCGCGTCAGGGACGACCGGGGTTCAGAATGACCAGGGTTTTCGGCTGACACTCTGCCGTAACCACGGTGCCGGGTGCGCCGGGCACGCCCCCTATCACCCCATCGAGTGGCGCTTTCAGGTCGGCATCATTCAAATTTTGTTGCGCAATCACCCGACGCGCTTGGGCCGCTGACAAGCCCGCTTGCGCCCGAGTGTGCCGCAACATGGCAGCATCGAGCTCTGTGGTCGAAGACACCGTACGGTTGAAGAGTTCCTGCGCACGCTCCAGCTCGCGTCTGGCGTCGCCTTCGTCTGCCTGCGCGCGTGCGTGCTCCGCTGTGGCTTCGTCCAGGCGCGCCTGCAGGATGGTTTTATCCAGCCGCAGCAGCACTGTCCCCTTGCCCACACGCTGCCCGACCTTGACCAGAACCTGCGCCACCACCCCGGAAACCCGGGTCGTCAGTTCGATTTTTTCTGCGGCCCACAATGGGCTCGTTGCCAGCGCTCCCCAACCGGCCAGCGCCAGCACCAATAGGCTCTGCTTCATTTTTGCGCTCCCTCAACAGGCGGCAAACGGCCGCCAGACAATGCATCGAGACGTGCCAACGCCAGCGCCAGCCTGTATTCAACCTGTTTGCGACGCAGCAACGCAAGCTGGGTATCAGCCATGCTCGCACCCAGATTGGTTTTCATTTCCAGCTCATACTCCGCGCGCGCGCGCTCCAGCATCCAGTCCCGAAACTCAATTTGCTTGTCTGCGGCGGCACGTCCGCTATCACGCAGCCATTGAATTTCCTGGAGTGTCGTAAACAGGGTTTCAGACAAGTCGCGTTTGAGTTTTTCCAGCTCGGCTGCAATCCGCTCTTTTTGCGCCAGCTCGCGCGCCACGCGCGCATCCACCCGCGCGCCTTGATACAAGGGAATAGTAAACACCAGTCCGGCGCTCAGGTCGTCGCGCGTGATCGAACTCCGACTATAGCCCGCACCGATCACTTCCGCATCGAGCGTGGGGTTGCGGTCTGCCCGCGCCGCCGCTATCCGCCCATCCGATGCCTCAAGCTGCGCCTGCAACGCCAGCACTCGCGGGTTGTTGCGCATGGCCACAGCAAGCAGCGTTTCGTAATCGGAAACCGCGCGGGCGTTTTCCGTCAAGGCTGGATCAGCGAGTTCTGAGGGGGACACGCCCGGACGGTTCATCGCATGGGCCAGCTTCTGCCGCGTGCTGCCCATACGCTGCTGACTGGCGTAACGCCGCTCGCGAACATCCTGAAAAGTGGCCTCGCTTCGCACCAGATCAGGCTGGCTGATCTGCCCCACTTCAAAGCGTTTCCTGGCGTTATCCCAGGACACATAAGTCACCGCCATCAATTCGTTATCTGCGGCGTATTGCATATCTGCCAGCAACACATCGAAATACCGCGCCATGATGTCCAGCCGACGCAAGTTTTCGACATTGAATAGCGCAGCCTGACGCGCCACGATTTCCCGATCGGCTGCCGCGATGGCCTGGCTGCTGCGGCCAAAATCAAACACGGACTTGCGTGCAACAATGCGTCCGATATTGTCCGGCTCCCAGTCCCCATCGGGACGATGGCCTGTGCGCAAACTGCCTTCCAGAAACAGGTTGAAATCCTGCCGGCTGCCCGCCTGGTCGCGATCGGCTCGCGCCAGCGCCAATTCGCTTTCCGCCACGCGGCGATCCGGATGGGGGGCCGATACACTGGCCAGCGCCGCTTCAAGCGTCAGACGCTCAGCCCACACCGGCGCAGACAATGCCCACGCCAACAGCATACAAGCGGCTGTACGCATTATTTAACTTGCTTGTATTTGGTAAAGGGTTGGGTCGCGTATGCGCCCTCGGCTACATATTGCCCGAGCAACAGCAACTCGGCCTTGTCTTTTGTGGGCCCGGTGTAGCGCGTAATAAGTTTTCCGTCGAGATTGAAAAACAACAGCGTAGGCGTGGCACGCACGCGATGCGAAAACGCAAAGTCTTTTTCAGTCGTGGCCTTACCCTGGAAATCAGTGATTTCCGTATCGCCATTGACGTCAATCGGATACAGCAGAAACTGCGCGCGGAATGCATCCTGAACCTCAGACTGGTTAAGGATGGTGGTTTTCATGCGCTCGCAAAACGGACAGGCATCCTGTTCGAAAAACAGAAAAACGCCCTTCTTCCCCTGTTTTCTGGCTTCCTGCAAATCCGCCTGCAAGTCACCGAATTTCGGCTGGAAGAAGAAGTTTCCGGGTTCGCGTGTTTCCGCCCACGCGGGTGTCGCGAACAACAGAACGAATGCGAGTAACAAATGACGCATGGAGTCTCCTGAATACAGCCTGCTTTTTCACACGCAGCTTATTTACTGGCGCTTACCTTTTTGCTGCTGATGAAGCTTTCAACCGCTTCGCGCGTGAGCGCCCCAACCTGATGGGCGACCATCTTACCCTCCGGGTTAAACAAATAGGTGGTCGGCAAGCCCTGCATCGGACCGATCTGGCTCACTATTTTCGGTGTGCCCAACACGATAGGGTAGGTCACCAACAAGCCATCGGCAAAGTCCGTCACCTGTTTGGCCGATTTATAATCCATTGCAATCCCGATGACGACAAGATTGTTTTTCCTGGTTTCGTGCAGCGCGATCAAGTCGGGAATTTCTTCCAGACAAGGCGGGCACCAGGTTGCCCAGTAGTTCACCAGCACCCACTTTCCCTTGTAACCTGAGAGGCTATGGGTCTTGCCGTTGGTATCCGTTACCTTGAAGTCAGCGGCCTGCGCGCCCACCACAACCAGCGTCATCAGCGCCAGAACGAGCCCGGCCAGCCACATCGGATAAAATCGACTTCTTTGTAACGTCTGCATTGGTTTTCCCATCATGAATGAATTGCGTACCGAGAAGGACTCGCTCGGCGAGGTCCAGGTTCCCCAGGATGCCTGGTATGGCGCACAAACTGCACGTGCAATGGTTAATTTTCCCATTTCCGGCCGCCGTCCGGATAAGGATTTCGTACTAGCCCACGTCCGTATAAAACTCGCCGCCGCGCACGCCAACTGCCAGCCGGGCTGGTTGTCCGGGCAAAAACGCGATGCCATCGCCGCCGCCTGCGAAAAAATCCTCGCCGGCGAGTATATCGACCAATTCGTGGTCGACCGTTTCCAGGCCGGCGCCGGCACCAGCCACAACATGAACAGCAACGAAGTCATCGCCAATCTCGCCAACGTGGCGCTGGGCGGTGAAAAAGGCGCCTACACGCCGGTCAACCCCAATGACGACGTCAACATGGGGCAGTCGACCAACGACACCATTCCGACTGCGATCCGTCTCGCGGTGCTGGCCAAGCTGCCGCGCCTGACTGCGGCGGTGCACAGCATGGCGTCGGAGTTTTCGCGCTTGGCCGAGCGCGAGAAGGACACGGTGAAATCCGGCCGCACCCACTTGCAGGATGCAGTGCCGACCACGCTGGGGCAGGAATTCGCCGGCTACGCATGGACCCTCAGCCGCTGCGAGGCCGCGCTCGATGCCGTGCGCCCGGCGCTGTGTGAGATTGGCCTCGGCGGCTCGGCTGCCGGCACCGGGCTCAACACCTCGCCCGATTACCCCGCACGCGCCGCCGCCGAACTCGCGCAACTCACCGGCGAGCCGATCCGCGTCGGCCAGCTGGTTGCGCAGATGCAGTCGATGAACGATCTCGCGCGTCTTTCCGGCGAAATCCGCAATCTGGCGCTGGAGCTCACCCGCATTTCAAACGACCTGCGCCTGCTCGCCTCTGGCCCGCGCACCGGCTTGGGCGAAATCCAGCTGCCGCCGGTGCAGCCGGGGTCTTCCATCATGCCCGGCAAGGTCAACCCGGTGATGTTCGAAATGCTCAACCAGG
>JADMKH010000130.1 GCA_018780025.1 Thiobacillus sp. | reverse complement strand
TGTTCCCGACCTACGGCATCAATGCGGTCAACACATAACAGTGAAAGAGCCTTAAGGTTTGTCGCCCGGCTGGGTCGGGCTGTCCATGACCGACGGTTGCAGCGCGTCGATCAGCGGACAGCTGACCTTGCCCCGGCTGGCTTCGCAGCGTCCCACCAGCTGCGTTAACGCAGTTTCGATGCGTTCCAGATCGGCCCGCTTTTCCCGCACCATTCCAAGCTTGTGCTCGGCAATCGCCCGCGCCTCCGAGCAATGCATGCCGTCATCCAGGTTCAATAACTGTTCGATCTCGTCGAGCGTGAAGCCGATGCGTTGGGCGGCCTTGATGAACAGCACGCGGGCCACGTCAGCCTGCTCATAGTGGCGTATGCCGCCCAGCGGCTTGACCGGCTCGGCCAGCAAGCCGCGCCGCTGATAAAAACGGATCGTCTCGACATTGACGCCGGCTTCGCGTGCCAGTTTAGAAATCGTCAACATTTTCGCTTGACTCTGTAGTGGGGTACGGACCTTATGCTACGGCCATCGCGATCATCAGGATAGATCCATGAACATGAAACCCACCCTCTGGGCCAGTGCCGCCGCCGCTATTGGCGCCTCTTTGTGTTGCGTGGCGCCGCTGGTGCTGGTCTCGCTCGGACTGGGCGGCGCGTGGATGTCCACGCTCACCGGGCTTGAACCCTATCGTCCTGTTTTCGTGGTGCTCACGCTCGGCTTGCTCGGTCTGGCCTGGGCCAAACTGTATCGCCAGCCCGCTGTGTGCGAGCCGGGCAGAGCGTGTGCCGACGGCGCCGTGCAGCGTCGGCAGCGTTTGATTTTCTGGGCCGTGGCCGCGCTGCTGCTGATTCTGCTCACTTTTCCCTGGTATGCATCGCTGTTCTATTAAGGAGGTTGTATGAACCAATCCATTTTCCTGGCGGCTGTGCTGGTCGCGTTTTCAAGCCCGCTGCTCGCCGCGCAGAAGACCGTCACCCTCGGTGTGCCCGGCATGACCTGCGGCGCGTGCCCGATTACGGTGAAGAAGGCGATATCCAAGGTGGATGGCGTGAAGCAGGCCGAAGTCGATTTCGACAAACGTCAGGCCGTGGTGACGTATGACGATGCCAAGGTCAGCACGGATCAGATCATGCGTGCCACGGCCAATGCGGGGTATCCGTCGACGATCAAGGGTGGCGCGCAATGAGCGACTTCATTCCCGATTCCACGATCACTTGTCCGGAGTGCGGTCACGTCAAAACCGAGACCATGCCCACCGACGCCTGTCAGTGGTTTTATGAGTGCGAGGCGTGCCATGCCGTGCTGAAACCGAAGCCGGGCGATTGCTGCGTGTACTGTTCCTACGGCACCGTGCCATGCCCGCCGATTCAGGCCAGCGGCAGACCCGGCGCGCAATCAGGCGGCTGTTGCGCGGCATGAGTTTTCCCGGATCTGCATAGTCAGCGCCCGCAACTTGCGCGAGAATGCCGCATGGATATCTTTCGCGTTTTTCACCTGCAATGCGCGCGGCGCCTGCCCGCGTTGCCCGAATCCCATCCGTGTTCGCGGCTGCACGGCCATTCGTTCCAGGTCGAACTCACCCTCAGCGGCGACATCGATCCTCAATTCGGCTGGGTGCTCGATTTCGCCGACATCGAAGCCGCCTGGCAACCCATTCACGCCGCGCTCGACCATCGCAATCTCAACGACATCGCCGGGCTGGACAATCCCACCAGCGAACATCTGGCGGTGTGGCTGTGGCAACAACTCAAGCCGGCCTTGCCCGGTCTGTCGCAAATCAAGGTGATGGAAACGCACGACTCGGGGTGCGTCTATCGTGGATAGCCTTAACTGTTTTCATCAAGGCGTTCGCTGAAGGCCTTTTCAATACCGGAAACACCCCATCCGTTCATGGTGGGCGTGCCGAACCATGAACGGAACCCTTTGTTCGCAATCCTGCATGCCGTGCCTTTCGCCCACTCGGCTGGATTAGGGCGCTGGGCTCAGGGCGAGCGGAATGTACGGATCGCGCTTCCTTGCTTAGTTAGCGGACGGACTGGGGGACGGTGAAATGCCCATCTCGGCAGCGATGGCCTTGCTTAATTCACTGCTGTCCAGCTTGCCGTCGCCGTTGCTATCGCCAGCCTTGAAACCTTGCTTCTGGCCGCCTTTCGCCAAATACTCTTGCTGGCTTACCGAGCCATCCTTGTTGCTGTCGAATGAACTTAAATCCGTCGATGGCGACGTGGCCGGCTCGGCCGCGATAGCATGCGAAAGTGCGAACGCGCTGATCGCTCCTGCCAGGGTCAGTTTCAATAAGCCGGAATGGGGAAACTTCGTGTTCATGGTCTATCTCCTATGCTGAAATGAAATTAAAAAAATCGAATGCAATAACTGCACCCTGACCTGGCTATAGCGATGTCCGTGCCAGGCGTTTTTATTTCAGTAAAATCATATGGATAGGGTATTTCCGGCGGCGGGGCTGCTAGGGGGCGGAATAAACACCCCCGATTTTGTCGCCAGAGAGCAACGTATAGGGAGCGGTTTTTCAAGTTGTTGTTTTAATTTGATATTTATGTCTTCTGCAAGCGATTTTCCAGGAAGCAGATCGCGTGTCATGCGAAAAAAAGACGCCGGGCTTTTCTGCATGCCGAAAACGAAATCAGCCGATGCGGGCGATGGCCCATCGGCCGCACCATCAGACATTTCAGCAATCCGGTAAAACCTATTAATTACAGTGTCTTGGTGATCCTGGCGTCGGCCCGGGCCTGGTGTGTGGCGCCGCAAATACCTGCTGTGGGGGAACCGCCAGCAAGCCGGGAATGCAACGACCCACCCAAACAGCGTGTTCACCTTGGGTCTGTTGTGCGGCGCTGCTGGGAAGCATTACCGTCTTGGTGCAGGGCTTGAGAAAAATGAATAAAGTCATATTGAATCAACAGGATGCCGGATTTCGCCTGGAAATCCGTAAGGGCGAAGCAGCGCACGTGTCGTCTGAATACGACATTCAGCCCGTTTCGTTGCCTTTCTGCGTGCAAATAGTGCTTGCATTATTCTAATATTCGTTGGAATATGCGTTTTATGGACAAGCGCAAAGCCAAAGACCTGCTTTCCGAAGAAGTCGCCCGCATCGGCAAGGCGGTTTCCAGCCCCAAGCGGCTGGAGTTGCTGGAACTGCTGGCGCAGGGCGAGAAAACCGTGGACGCCCTGGCTGCAGAGGCCGGCATCGACATCAAACTGGCGAGCGCGCACCTCAAGGTGTTGAAGGCGGCGCGGCTGGTGGTGGCGGAGCGCGATGGGCGCTTTATCGCCTATCGACTGTCCGGCGAGGACGTCAGCGCGCTGTGGGTCAAGCTGCGCACGGTGGCCGAAGAACACCTGGTCGAGCTCAAGGTGGCGATGGACGGCATTTTTTCTGCGCCGGAAAAGCTCGACGCCGAAACCCGGCGTTCGCTGATGAGCAAGGCGCGGCGCGGCGACGTGGTGGTGATTGACGTGCGCCCCGCCGCCGAATACGACAATGGCCATCTGCCGTTTGCGCGCTCGATGCCGCTCGACGAAATCCGTCAGCGCATCAAGGAGTTGCCCGCCGACAAGGACATCGTCGCCTACTGCCGGGGGCCGTTCTGCATGATGTCGGCCGAGGCGGTGGCGCTGCTACAGGAACACGGCTACCGCGCGCAGAAGATCGCCGACGGCACGGCCGAATGGCAGGCGGCGGGTTTGCCGCTGACCACTGCCTGATCCCTTTTTCATTCATTACATACCAAGGAGACTTCCATGTTTTTCCGTCAATTACTGGCCAAAGACGCCACCCTGTCCTACTTCTTCGGTTGCGGTTCCTGCCATGTCGGCGTGGCTGTCGATCCGGTGCTCGGCGATGAGCAGTGGTTCATCGACGAAGCCGCCAAACAGGACGTAAAAATCACCCACGTGATCGACACCCATGTGCATGCCGACCACTTTTCGGGCGGCCGCGCGCTGGCGGAAAAAACCGGCGCGCTGTATTGCCTGCACGAATCGAACAGCAGCCGCGTGAAATTTCCTTTCGAGCCGCTGAAAGATGGCCAGCGCATCGACGTCGGCAATGTCGTCGTCGAGGTGCTGCACACCCCCGGCCACACGCCCGATTCCATCAGTTTGACTGTGGCCGACAAGCGCCGCGCGACGGCTGACGATGCGGCGCCGTGGTTTGTGCTCACCGGCGACACGCTGTTTGTGGGCAGTGCAGGGCGCCCCGATCTGGCGGGCAAGGAAGTCGAGATGGCCGGTCAGCTCTACGACACGGTGCACCAGCGGCTGCTTACGCTGGCACCCGAGGTGGAGCTGTATCCCGGCCACACCTCCGGCAGTGCCTGCGGCGCAGGCATGTCGGGCAAGCCGATGTCGACCATCGGCTTCGAAAAACGCTGGAGTCCGATGTTGTCGATGAACAAGGACGCTTTCATTACCGAACTCACCGGATCGATTCCGCCGCGTCCTGCGGAAATGGATCGTATGGTTGCATTCAACCTGGGTAACTGATCATGTCCGCATCCCAACTGGTGGCGGAGTATCGCTACGGCATCCGCAACAACCTGGCGCAGTTTTCCCACCAGCTGATACAGGTGTTTTTCGTTGGTCTCACAATCGGTATGTTCCGTACCGTGGTGCCGGCGCTCGCCGAAACCGAATTCGGCGTGGTCAAAGGCTCGTTCATGATGCTGATGGCGTTTGTCACCGCGTTCGGTTTCGTCAAGGGCACGCTTAATTTTGTGGCAGGTCGCCTGTCCGAGCGCATCGGTCGCAAGAAAGTGCTGTTCATCGGCTGGCTGGCCGCGGTGCCGATCCCGTTCATGATCATGTATGCGCCCAGCTGGGGCTGGATCGTGGCGGCAACGGTGCTGCTGGGCGTGAACCAGGGTCTGGCCTGGTCGATGACGCAGACGTCCAAGCTTGACCTCACCACGGCCGATCAGCGTGGCCTCACCATCGGCATCAACGAGTTCTCCGGCTACTTTGGAGTCGCCGTGGCGGGTGTGATCACCGGTTATCTGGCCACTGCCTATGGCCCACGTGAAGGGCTGATGATTTTTGGTTTGGTGGTGGTGGCCCTGGCAGGCCTGTTTACCCTGCTGTGGATAAAAGACACCTTGCCGTGGGCGCTTGCCGAAGGTAAGAAACATGCCGCAGGATTGATGACCGGGCCGACTCCACGCTATCCCACTAACATCTCCGCTCAGCCCAGCACCTGGGAAGTCTTCACCCTGATGTCATGGCGCGACAAGCGTCTGGCGTCGATCAGCCAGGCCGGCCTGGTGGAAAAATTCGTCGATGCGCTGGTGTGGGTGTTCTTCCCGGTTTACCTCTATCAGCATGGCCTTTCACTCGCCGGCATCGGCTGGGTGGTGGGCGTGTACGGCTTCGTCTGGGGCATTTCGCAATTCCTCACCGGCCATTGGTCCGACCGCATCGGTCGCCGTAAGCCCATCGTCTGGGGCATGTGGTTGTGCGGCGCCGGCGTGGCGATGGTATTGATGGGCGAAGGCGAGCTGTGGTGGTCGTTTGCTGCTGCGGTGATGGGCTTTGGCATGGCGCTGCTGTATCCGACCTTGTCTGCTGCCGTATCCGACATTGCCCACCCCAACTGGCGCGGCTCGGCGATAGGTATTTACCGTTTTTGGCGCGATCTCGGCTACGGCATCGGTGCGCTGTTGCTGGGCGCGGTGGCGGCGATTTTTGGCGGCATCGAGGCGGGCTTCTGGTTCACCGCCGGCGCCATGTTCGTTTCCGGCTTGATCGTGCTGCTGGTGTGCGAGGAAACTCACCCGCGCCTCAACCCGGCCGCCGAATGAAGGTGTCCACCATGAACAAAAGCCTTCACATGCTCAAACTCGGCGCCTTGTTTGCCGGCCTGTCAGTTCTGGCCGCGCCGGCATGGTCGGACGAAAATCCGGTGGTGGTCGATGCGCTCTCCGGCTACATGGATTTTGCCGAATACGGCAGCAGCCTGATCTGGCCCGAGCAGATTCCTGCGGACGACTGGAAGAAGGTTTTCATCGTCGATGCGCGCGACGCCGCCCAGTATGCGAAGGAACATATCCCCGGCGCGATCAACATCGACTGGCGCCAGGCGGTGGCGCGCCGGGCCGAATTGCCGAAGGACCGCATGGTGGTGATGTATTGCAACTCCGGCTCGCTCTCCGCCCAGGCCGTGTTCGCGCTGCGCCTGCTGGGCTACGACAACGTCAAGGTGCTGCAGGACGGCATCGAAGGCTGGAAAGCCAAGGGCGGCTTCGACGCCCACGCCCGCGCCAGCCGGCCGGCCGGACATTGATATGGCATCCACCGTGCAAACCGATCTGACTTTCCGGCTGGCGCTGCAGGGCCGCTTCTGCGATCTCGCCCTGTGGCTGCCGCTGCCGCAGGACACCCCGCAGCAGCGCCGGCTTGCGCTGGAAAGCAGCGGCAACCATGCCGAGCTTGCACTCCACCACGATCCGCTGCATGGCGCGCCGATGTTGTTCGCGCGCTGGCCGGGCGTGCAGGACGATCCCACATTGAGCGTCACCACGCGGGTGGAGACGCGGGCGGTGGCCTGCGACCTCGCGCAGGCAGACGCAGACGCGCCCTTGCCCGACGACGCGCGCCGCTATCTGGCGGCGAGCGCGCACCTGCCGGCCGAGGGCGCAATCCGCACCCGCGCCGAATCGATCACGCAGGGGCTGACGACGCCGGCGGACAAGCTGCGCGCGCTCTACGACTGGGTGCTGGCGCATGCCCAGCGCCGCTTCGATGTCGCCTGGTGCGGCCTGGGTGATGTGCCGGCGATGCTGGCGGCCGGAGAATTCTGCGGCAAGTGCGTCGACATCAATTCGCTGCTGGTGGCCTTGTGCCGCGCCGCCGGGTTGCCGGCGCGCACCGTGCTCGGCATCCGCGTCGCGGCGTCCGGGATCGCGCCCGCGCTGGGCGCCTCGGGCGACGTCACCCAGGCGCTGCATACCCGCGCCGAGGTGTATCTGGGCGGGGTCGGCTGGGTGCCGGCCGACCCCGCCGACGCCTTGAAGCTCGCCGACGAAGGCGTGCCCGACGCGCTGCAACGCGAGGTCAACGCCTATCTGCTGGGCGGTGCCGAGGCCAACTGGGTCGCCTACAACCACGCCCGCGATTTTCAGCTTGCGCCCCCGGCGGCGGCAGGCCCGCTCAATTTCTTTACCGCACCCCATGCCGAGACCACCGGCACGCCGCTCAGGATCGGGGCGGGCGCGCCGGGATACAGCGTCTTCGCCCGTCCGTTCAGTCCGCCCGAATAAAAGGAACCGCCATGACCCCAATCCGCACCGTTGCCGCCGTTCTTGCGCTGTCGTCCCTGCTCGCCCTGGCGAATGTGGCGGCCGCCCGCCCCATGGAAGCGGGCATGCAGCAGCAGGCGCAAGCCCCGCGCGACGAGCCTGTTGCCCAGGTCGAGTTGCTTCCTGCACTGCGTGTTGAAGTGTGCGAGACCTGCACGTTGAGCCGCGAAGATATCTCCGCCATTAAACAAGGCTACGCAATGGCAGCGCATGCCGCAGGCTATCGGATCGATTTTCTCGCGACGACACGGGTGCATATCGTTGAAACCGGTATGCTGGAAAACGGTACGCCTTACGCCAAGGGCGAGGCTGCCGGCATGTGGTTTCGGGTGGGCAATCCCAACCCTGGCGAGACCCTCGGCAGCGTCGCCGGGCGCATAGCGTTTGTGATTTTGTCCGGAACCCGATAAAACATTCGTCAACGGAGGCTACTATGAAACTAGGCATCGTCATCAGCTCGAACGATCCGGAAACGGTGTGGAATGCTTTTCGTCTGGGTAAATTCGCGCTGGGGCAGGGTGATGCGGGCAATGTGTTCCTGCTAGGCAAAGGCGGCGAAAGTGAATCGCTGGACACGGAACATTTCGCCGTGACGCAGGCGATGCAGGACCTGGTCGATGGCGGCGGCAAGATCGACGCCTGCGGCACCTGCCTCACGCTGCGCAACGCCGACGCGGGCGAGGTGTGCGCCCTGTCCACCCTGCAGGATTTGTATCGCCTCACCCGCGAAAGCGA
>JADMKH010000044.1 GCA_018780025.1 Thiobacillus sp. | reverse complement strand
ACCAGTCGCCCAAGGGACAGGCCGCGCTCAAGTTCAAGGAACTGGCCGAGAAGAAATTCCCCGGCGTGGTGCAGGTGCAGGTTTTCCCCAACAGCCAACTCTTCGGTAACGGCAAGGAAATGGAAGCCCTGTTGCTGGGCGACGTGCAGATCATCGCGCCATCACTTTCCAAGTTCGGCAAGTACACCAAAAAACTACAGATTTTTGACCTGCCCTTCCTGTTCGACAACATCCAGGCGGTCGATCGCTTCCAGGCCGGGCTACATGGGCAGGCTTTGCTGGACTCGATGAAGGACAAAGGCATCAAGGGCCTGGGCTATCTGCATAACGGCATGAAACAGATGTCGGCCAACAAACCCCTGCGCAACCCTGAAGACGCCAAAGGCCTGAAGTTTCGTATCCAGAGCTCGGACGTGCTGGAGGCCCAGTTCAATGCGGTGGGGGGTAATCCCCAGAAGCTGGCCTTTGCCGAGGTGTACCAGGCGCTGCAATCCGGCGTGGTGGATGGCACCGAAAACCCGTGGGCGAACACCTACACCAAGAAATTTCATGAAGTGCAGAAATACATCATGGACTCCGATCATGGCGTGCTCGACTACCTGGTTGTCACCAATGCGGGCTGGTGGGATGGCCTGCCCGCGAATGTCCGCAAGGGCCTGAACGAAGCCATGGTCGAATCGATCAAGTTCGGCAACAAGGTTGCTTATGACGAAGCCGCCAGCTTCCGCCAGAAAGTTATCGACGACAAAAAAGCCGAAGTCCTGCCGCTGACCCGCGCAGAGCAGAATAAATGGCGCAAGGCGATGGCACCGGTATGGAAGCAATTCGAAGAAGACATCGGCAAGGATGTCATCCTTGCCGCGCTCAAGGCCAACAAACGCTAAGTCCCTGGTGCCAGGCCAATTGATCCGGCCAGACCGGAGGTGACCATGAAGATTCTCGACCGAATCGAGGAACTGCTCGTTGTTGTCATGCTCACGTTGATGACGCTGCTGACGTTTTTGCAGGTTGTCATGCGCTATGGATTCAACTCCGGATTCACCTGGGCACTCGAACTCACCACCCTCTTTTTTTCCGTGATGATCTTCGTCGGTATTTCCTACGGCGTGCGCGTCGGCGCGCACATCGGCGTGGATTCCCTGGTCAAGCGCATGCCCCCCGGACCGCGTCGGGCCACCGCCATCGTCGTGGTGTTGCTGTGCCTGCTCTACGCTGGCCTGGTGATCTACGGCTCGTGGACCTACGTCAGCAAGATGAAACTGATCGGCGTCGAACTGGACGATCTGCCGATTCCGATCTGGGTGGTGCGGTCGATCTTGCCGCTTGGCTTCGCGCTGCTGGCATTCCGCTTCGGGCAAGTGCTATGGGCATTGATCACCGGCCGTTCCGACAGTCTGCATCTGGGCAATGAGGCGGATGACGCACTCAAGCTTAAAAACGAAGCGTCCGCGTCATGAGTACTGCCTTCCTGTTCGCCGCGCTTTTGCTGTTGATGGCGCTGGGCATGCCGGTGGCCATCTCGCTGGGCCTCTCCAGCATCCTGACCATACTGTTTTTTGCCAACGATTCGCTGGCCAGCCTGTCGATCAAGCTTTACGAAACCAGCGAGCACTACACCCTGCTGTCGATTCCCTTCTTCATCCTGGCCGGCACCATGATGAGCACGGGCGGTGTCGCCAAACGCATGGTGCGCTTTGCCATTGCGGCGGTAGGCCACCTGCGCGGCGGCCTGGCCATTGCCAGCGTGCTGGCCTGCACCCTGTTTGCTGCGGTGTCCGGCTCCAGCCCGGCCACGGTGGTGGCCATTGGCTCCATCGTCATCGCCGGCATGGTCAGGAGCGGCTACCCCAAGCCCTTCGCCGCCGGCGTGATCTGCAACGCCGGCACCCTCGGCATCCTGATCCCCCCCTCCATCGTGATGGTGGTGTACGCCACCGTCACTGAAGTTTCGGTCGGCCGCATGTTCATGGCCGGCGTCATCCCCGGCCTGCTGCTGTCCGGCATGCTGGCGCTGGCGGTGTGGTGGCGGGCCGGCAAGCTCACCCTCACGCGCACCGAGCGAGCTCGTCCACGTGAATTGTTGATCGCCTTCAAGGACTCGATCTGGGGGCTGGCGCTGCTCGGCATCATCATGGGCGGCATTTATGGCGGCATCTTCACGCCCACTGAAGCGGCCGCGGTGGCCGCGGTGTATGCCACGCTCGTGGCAGTGCTTGTCTACCGCGACATCGGTGTGCGCCAATTGCCCGAGGTGTTGATGGAATCGGGCAAGACCACCGTCATGCTCATGTTCATCGTCGCCAACGCCTTGCTGTTTGCCCACGTGCTGACGTCCGAACGCATCCCGCAAACCATTGCGGAGCACATCATCGCTGCGGGCATGGCGCCGTGGATGTTCCTGATTGTGGTCAACGTCATTCTGTTGGTGGCCGGCAACTTCATGGAACCCACCGGCATCATCCTGATCCTGGCGCCGATTTTTTTCCCATTGCCACCCAACTCGGCATCAATCCCATCCACCTCGGCATCATCATGGTGGTCAACATGGAAATCGGCTTGATCACACCGCCGGTGGGGCTCAATTTGTTCGTCACCAGCGGCATCACCGGCATGAGCCTGGTGCAGGTCACGCGTGCCGCACTGCCGTGGCTGTCGGTGCTGCTGGTGTTCCTGGTGATAGTCACCTACATTCCGCAAATCAGCCTGTGGTTGCCGCACCTGCTCTTTGATTGACCGACGGACGGGCATCCATTCAAGCGCCCACCCTGTGCATGATGGCTGATGCTGGCTTGACGCTGCCCGAGCGCTCTGACACAGTCAAAGCACTTCCCAACCCACCCGGTCATCAACAATGGACACCGCCACGCTCTACAGACAGCTGCTTGAAAGCACCGGAGAAAACATCAACCGCGACGGCCTGATCAAAACACCCGACCGTGCTGCTGCCGCTTTCAAATTCCTGACACAAGGCTATACGCAGTCACTCGATGACGTGCTCAACGAAGCCGTTTTCGACTCGGACAACAACGAGATGGTCATCGTCAAGGACATCGAGCTGTATTCCATGTGCGAACACCACCTGTTGCCTTTTGTGGGCAAGGCCCACGTGGCTTACCTGCCAAAAGGCAAGGTCATCGGCCTGTCAAAAATCGCACGCATCACCGACATGTACGCCCGCCGCCTGCAAATTCAGGAGCAACTCACCACCCAGATCGCCGACGCCATCCAGGCCGCCACCGGCGCTGCCGGCGTGGGCGTGGTTATCGAAGCCCAGCACTTCTGCATGATGATGCGCGGCGTGCAAAAGCAGAATTCGTGGACCATCACCTCGATGATGCTGGGTGAGTTTAGGGACAACGACCGCACCCGCCAGGAATTCCTGCAGTTGATTTCGAAAACCCATTAGTGATGCCCTCAACCATGACGCTTGCCATCTTCAAACGCCTCCCCGCCCTGCTGGTCGGCCTGCTTGCCCTGGCTGTCCCCGCTGCTGCCGCGCCGCTCACGCTGGATCAGCTGCTGGCGCGTCCGGTGGCGCCTCACGGGGTGGTGTTTGAAATTGTCGACCGCGATCCGCGCGCACTGGACGTGGCGCTACCCTGGGTCAAGCAGGCTTCGCAACGTTTGAAGGCGCGCTTTCCTGACCTGCCGATGGCACTGGTGACGCACGGCCAGGAAATGTTTTCCCTGCAAACGACGGGGCGCGACGGCAATCCGGCCGTGCATCGGATCGCCGAAACCCTCAGCCGCGACGGCATTCCGGTGCATGTCTGCGAAACGTACGCCGGCTGGCGCGGGATCGGGGCAGAGAACTTCCCCAAATACATCGACGTGGCGCCCGCCGGGCCCACGCAAATCCACAATTACGAAGCGCTCGATTATGTGCGCCTGGTGGTGCCCAAGGCCGCCGCATTGAAGGCACGCTGAATCGGACCCGCCCGTTGCGCCGCGCCATTTGGATGGGTTGGCGATCCAGCCTGAATACGGGGTGACGGACATTTCGGAACGTGGCCGCCTGACCAGGCAAGGCCATAAATATCTACCCGGACGCGAAAGCGCTAACCGCAATGTTCGGCTGCCGCAAGGGCATGCCGCATGTACCCATCCTGTTTACCCTTTACCATGCATGCCGGCGATGGCACATTCGCACAGGGCAGTTCAGTTGATTTTAAATAAACGCATAGGCTCCGGAATGTCATGAATTGGTTTGGACTGGGTAGAAAACGAGAGGAAACACTGAAATTCCGCACCCAGCCGGGGGTGGACAAGGCACAGCTCATCAGCGGTGAAGCCGTCAACCTGATTTATTGCCAGTCGCGTATCAGCATGATCAGCTATTTCGTGCTGGTCCCGGTCATGGCCTATTTCTTTGCGAACGATGTGCCGTCCACCTGGATCGGACTCTGGGCCGGGTTGCTAGGCAGCGCCGCGTTGATCCGCCTGCTGCTGGTGCGGGCCTACCTGCAGAGCGAAATCTTTGCCGAAGACATCAAGCGCTGGGAACGGCGTTTCGTCATCAGCCTGTTCGCAGTCGGTGTGCTGTGGGGCCTGCCCGGCTTCGTGTTTACGCCGCGGCTCGGCCCTGCAGATATGGTCACCATGACGATGGTGCTGTTTGGCCTCTCCGGCGGCAGCATGAGCGCATTCGGGCACCATCGTCCCTCGCATGCGGCATTTACCTGGCCCCTGATCGCGCCTTTTACCCTGCATCAGTTGCTGACCGGCACGCATGAAGGCTGGCTGATCGGTTTCGCCGGCCTGCTGTATCTGGTTTTGACGACGCGCATCGTGTCCGGCTTTCAGCAGGGCTTGTATGACGCGCTGGCCACCAGTTATGAGCGGCTATCCAGCATCGGCGAGCTGACCCGGGTTTCACGACAGCTGGAACAGGCCAATCTCAGCCTGGACGAACAGAACGACCGGCTGGCGGAAATGAACGATCTGTTTGCCAATATGCTGGATAACAGCCATGTCATGATGGCCTATCTCGGCCGCGATTTCCGCTTCCAGTTCGTCAACGAGGCCTACGCCGCTTCCGGCCAGCGGCCGGCGGAGACCTTCATCGGCCAGAACCACTTTGCGCTCTACCCCGATGCCGACAACGAGCGGATATTCGGCGAAGTCCTGGCAACCGGCCAACCCTATCGCGCGGACGCCAAGCCGTTTGCGCATCCCGATCAGCCCTTGCGGGGAACCACCTACTGGGATATCGACTTGCTGCCTGTCCGCGATGCCAAAGGTGAAATCACGGGCCTGCTGCTTTCCCTGCTGGACGTGACGGACAGAACCCAGGCGCTCAAGCAACTGGCAGAGCGCGAAGTCTTTCTGTCGACGATCCTGAATACCGTGGGGGATGGCCTGGCGGTGGCGGATGCCAGGGGGCGCATCCTCAATGTCACGCCTTCCCTGTGCAGCATGTACGGCTATGGCGAAACCGAGCTCGTGGGCCAGCACATCAGCAAGCTGATCGGCGGTCATGACCGCATGCAGCATGATGGCTATCTGGCGCATCACCTCACCAGGCCGGTGAAAAAACTGTTCAGGCGGATGGTCGAAGGCGAGGGTGTGCGACGCGATGGCACCACCTTCCCGGCCGAAGTGACCATCACTGAAGCGGGGGAAGGCGACAATGTGCTGTTCGTTGGCACAATCCGCGACATCAGTGAGCGGCAGGCGATGATGGCGCAACTGGAGGCGACGCTGGCCGACCTTAGGCAGCAGCAAGACCAAACCCAGGAGGCTAACCGCAAACTCAATCTGGCCAACGAAGAGCTGGAATTCATGTCCACGCACGACAACCTGACCGGATTGCCCAATCGCCATTATTTCGACGCGTTTTCCACCCGGCTCTGGCGCCAGGCGATCCGGCGCGAGGAACCGGTGGCGATCCTGATGATCGATGTCGACTACTTCAAACGCTACAACGACCACTACGGCCACCTGGCCGGCGATGCCTGCCTGCGCCAGATCGGCGATCTGCTCGGCCACATGGTCAATCGCCCCGACGATGTGGTGGCCCGATATGGCGGCGAGGAATTCATTGCGATGCTGAGCAATACCGGACCGGACGGCGCCACCCACGTGGCCAGCGCCATCCTCGACCAGGTGCGGCTGGCCAACATCCCGCACCTGGAGTCCGAACACGGTATCGTTACCCTGTGCATAGGTTTGGCCACGATGGTGCCAGGCAAGCGCGCACGCCTGGAGCACCTGGTGCAGCAGGCCGACGAAGCGCTTTATCGGGCCAAAGCGGCCGGGCGCAATCGCCTGATGCAAGCGCCGGGCATATAAAACGCCGGCAACGGACGGCAATGCCTCGCTGCAAGCCCTGCAGCCCTCAAGCCTGTGGCGCGGCCTGAAAACACGCCGCGCCGTACCGTAACAAGTTATTAATCCGGCACGCATTAAACGGGATTGCATATGTAGGTCGGCAATACTTTGCCGACAGCCCGCAGCGTGCGTCGGCAAAGTATTGCCGACCTACTCCCTCTCTCGGATAAAGGATGCCGGATCAATAGAATTCCGGCCTTTTCAAACAGAATACTCCCGTGCAAGCAGCCGTTGCGCCTGACGCGCGATGGCACCCGGTCTTGTTCGAGGCATCTTCGGAGTCCCCCTGATGCAACTGAATAAACGCGCGGCCACGCTTGCCGCAATAGGATTGGCTGTGCCCGGCCTGGCCATGGCGACCAATGGGATGATCATGGAAGGCTACGGCCCCATCGCCGCAGGCATGGGCGGCGCGTCCATGGCTTACGATAACGGCACGGCCGCGCTGGCGAACAACCCGGCCACGCTGGGCCTGATGGCGGACGGCAGCCAGCTGGACGTGATGCTGGGCTTTGTCGGCCCCGACGTGAAAACGCCCATGGGCACCTCGAGGGCGGATGCCTTCTACATGCCGGCCATCGGCTATGTGAAAAAGCAGGGCAAGCTGGCCTACGGCGTGGGCATATACGGCCAGGGCGGCATGGGCACCGAGTACGCCAACGGCGACATGGCGCAGGTGGGCGTGGGCCGGGTGATTTTCCCGCTCGCCTATAACGTCAACGAGCGCTTCAACGTCGGCGGCAGCGTTGACATCGTGTGGGCAGGCATGGACCTGGTGGTTGGCGGCTATAGCATCGACTTCAAGGACGACAGCGACTACACCGGCAAGGCCAAGGGCTACAGCCTGGCTGCCAAGCTCGGCTTCACCTACAAGCTCAACGATGCGCTCACCCTCGGCGGCGTCTACCAGACCGCCGGCAATCTGCCCGACCTCAAGGGCGGCGGCTACAAGGTGACGGGCTTCGACATGCCGCCCGTGCTCGCCCTGGGCCTGGCCTGGCAGGCGAGCGACCGCCTCATGGTCGCCGCCGACCTCAAGGACGTAATGTGGGGCAGCAGCATGAATACCGTGAGCATTTACCGGGAGGGCGTGCTCGTTGCGCCGTTCCGGCAGGACTGGGACGATCAGATCGTGCTGGCGCTGGGGCTGGCCTACCAATTCAACGACGCCTTCACCGGCCGCATCGGCTACAACCACGGCAAAAACCCGATCCCTGATCAATACGCCAGTTACCTGTGGCCGGCGATCATGGAAAACCACTACACGGCGGGCTTCGGCTACGCCCTCAACAAGGCATCCGAACTCAATTTCGCACTGAGCGTCGTACCGGAAGTGTCAGTGACGGGTATGGGCGGCATGCAGATCGACCACAGCCAGGTGAACTGGCAGCTGATGCATAGCTACACGTTCTGACGGGCGGGAGCGGACGCAAGGGCCGGAGGCATTTGCCTCCGGCTTTTTTACGTGCCGGTGAGGTTGCTGGCATGAACTGCGGTGACGACGACCCTATCGAGGACGTCCCGGTCAGAACCTCTGCCACTCGCCGCCGCCGACGGCGGCCAGTTTCTCCGGTCGTGCGACCAGCACCAGCGCGGCCCTGGACTTGGCGTTGATGCCTTGCGGAGCAGGCGGAGTCTGACTCGCCGCAAGCGCCGCAAGCGGACTGCTTGCCATGCCGCCCAGCTTGAACACGCTCACCGCCTCGGCCAGCTTGCCCGCCTGATCCTGCAGGCT
>JADMKH010000050.1:4070-8192 GCA_018780025.1 Thiobacillus sp. | reverse complement strand
CCGCTGGAGTGGTTGAGCAGGCCGGTCAGGCTGTCGTGGTACATGGTGCGGCGCAAGGCCCGGTAGCGCTCGATCTTGCATTTTACGATGGCGTTGAGAAACACCGGGTTGAACGGCTTGGTGAGGAAATGATCGCCGCCCAGCCGCATCGCATCGACCTGCAGGGCGACGTTGGTTTCGCCGGAGAGATAGACGATGGGCGTGCTGAGAAATTCGTTGTGCTGGCGGATGATGCGCGCGAGTTCGACGCCGGTGCAGTTCGGCATGTACATGTCCATCAGGATCAGGTCGGGGTTGAACTGCCGCAGTGCAGTCAGCGCCTGGCGCGGATCGTTGACGACTTCGGACACGATCTGGTTTTCTTCCAGCGTGCGTCGAATCACATGCCCGGCGGTCTTGGAGTCTTCCACGATCAGCACGCGGTAAGCCTCCTGTTCGTGCCGCTCGCTTAAATCCATGATGTGCTCGATGATGGTATGCGAAGGCGTGCCTTCGAGCAGACAGCTGTCGCTTCCTCCACGCAGGGCTTGTTGAAGCTGTTCGAAGTCAGACAGCACCCCGAGACAGATGATCTCTCCCATGGGAAATCGTTTCCGCAGCATCTGGATGCGGCTTGTCCAATCGGCATCCGGCAGGCTGCTCATGTCGAGCAGCAGCAGGGGCGCAGCATCCGCGTTATCGGGTAAGGACTGGTCCCAGAGGCTGAATTCTGCTGCCATGCCGAAATACCCGAGCTGTGCCAGCAGTCCTTTCCAGACTGCCGGGTCGTGACCAATCAACCAGGTTTGTCTCATCCTCAGGTCATTGGGGACGGCATGTTGAGGGTCCTGCCGCCGTTCAGCGATTCCGGCTGCGGCTGCGGCATGGGTATCGGCCATGCGTCCCAATGCCAGGATGCGTTCATTGAGGTCGTCCTGCGCGGCTTGTGCCAGCGGGTGTTCGATATCCTTGTTGAACAGTGCCAGCGTCACCTGCTCCAGCTGGTGGCTGGCGTGATGCAGAGCGGTTATGCCCTTGTCGATCAGAAACTCGGTGAAACTGTTGATCGATACTGCCAGTTCAACAAAGTTTTCAAAGGTGGACGCTGTCTGATAGCGCAGCCATGTGTTCGACAAAGCCTGGGTTTTTTGCAGGAGTTCTTCGGGAGAGCAAAACATGGCCGGTAAGCGATAAATAGGAGCGGTTTTTATTTGGACCCGGGATTATCGCGCTTTATTGAGGATAGGGCATAGCCTGAAAACACATTTAGGCGTCAGGGGTACAAAAAACCGAGTCCATCCCACGCAACGCAGTCCCCGTATTTACAAGCCGGTATCCACCTCAAGGCGTAGGTACTGATTGTAGGCATTGGCCCGATTGGCTTCGTTGAAGGCGGGCATATTTCGATATTTTGACCAGTCGATGGATTGGTAGGCTTCTTCAAAGGGAATGAGGTTGCGTGCGGATTTACCCAATTGGGTACGCAAAAACTGCAGGTAGTTTCGGGTAAAGACGAGATCGGTCTTCGGCGATTTGGTCAGGCCTCCGTGTCCGGGTACCAGGACGCGAGGTTTCATTTCAATCAGCTTGTCGAGCGAAGCAATCCAGGCGCGGCTATCTGCGTCACCCACAAAAGGTATCCGTCCGAGAAACACCAGATCCCCTGAATAGAGCACGCTATCTTCTTTAACCATCATCGCCATATCTTCCTTGGAATGCGCCGGGCCGACGTAGCGCAGGTTGAAATGGACGCCCCCCATTTCAAAGTCTTCATCGCCTTCCAGATAGCGATCGGCTTCCAGCAACTGAGTGGTATCGTCCACCCAGGGAAACAGCGCTTCCTTGCGCTGGGCAAAACGCTCGGCGGCGTCCTTGCTGCGGGTTGTGCCTGCGCCAGCCCGATGGGCCCAGATTTCCGCGCCCAACGCCTTGAATACCTGAAGGCCGTAGTAATGATCGGCGTGATAATGGCTGACGATGACGCGCTTGATCGGTTGCCGGGTGATCTGCCGGATCAGGCCAACCAGCTTTTTGGCCAGCGGCGGCGAGGCCAGCGCATCGAAAACCACTACGCCATCGCTGGTGACGACAAACCCCGCGTTGGACATGAAGCCTTGATTGGCGCTGGAAGCCGCACCCGGCTGACCCTGAACAAAATAGCTATGTGTGCCGACCTTGATGGCTTTCATGGGTACGCTCACTTCGGCCATAGCGGGTTGCGTCGCCGCATGGGCAGCCGGTAGCAGGCTCAGGCATAACAGGGAAAACAGCAGGCGTGCAATCATGACGACTCCAGAAATGAGTGACCATTATAAACATCGTAATAATGACGAGGCTGGCTGAACGGGTGAGTCAGGCACAGGGGTATCCAGTCAGGTCATCGCGACAGTCTGCGATTCGCGCGGACATAGACTGGACTGAAGTCTGGTGTGAACGTTCAGCGATCTTCACCGCTGTTCGGGTCGAATGGAGCCTGGCCTGTGGTATCTTCGCGTGGAGAAATGGGGGAAATCGGTGTTCAAAAAACAGTGGCCAGCTTTCTTGCTGGCATTCGTATTACCGCTTCTGGCGGTGTTTTGGTGGTGGGGTGGGTTCAGTTCGGTCAGTATTTCTGAGATCGAGGCGGGGCCCTATCGCTATGCCTACATCGACTACGAAGGGCCGATCAGCAATATGCGCAAATCCCAGCGTACCGCCCTGGATAAATTTACCGTCGCCAAGGTGACTGCAGGCGACACCATCAGCGTGATACTCACTGACCCGCGCGCGGCCAGTGGCAAGGTGCGCGCACAATTGGGCTACACACTGGCCGATACCGCTCCGGTTCCTGCCGGGATGAAAGAGGGGCGCATCGAGCACCGCGCTGTGTATGCCGCCCACGTTCAGGCAGCGACGTTGCTGGCGCCGTCCAAAACGTATCAGGCCTTGTCCGAATTCCTGGAGTCGAAAGGCAAAACCCTGGTCATGCCGACAGTCGAATTGTATCGGCCTGCCGGGCAGGCAAGCCGGATCGGCACCTTTACGCTTGAAATGAATCGCTGATGGCTTTCTTCTCCGTTCTCGCCGCTGTTGCCCTCGAACACCTGCGCCCGTTGCGGCGCAGGTTGCCGCATTACCAGCTATACACGCGTTTTGTTTTGTGGCTGGACCGGCGCCTGAATGCGGGTGAATACAGCCATGGCGCCATCGCCTGGGCGCTGGCGGTGTTGCCGGTGTTGTTGGGCGTGTGGTTGATTTTTTCTTTGCTCAGCGGCATCCATCCTGTTCTTGGCTGGGGCTGGAATGTGCTGGTGTTGTACTTCACCATGGGCTTCAAATACTTCAGCGATACGGCAGAACAGATTGCCCGCTTGTTGCGCGCGGGGGATCTCGACGGCGCGCGCGCGCTTCTGGTCGACTGGCGTGGCGGCGATGCCAGCGAATTCAGCGAGGATGACATCACGCGCGTCACGATCGAGCAGACGATGACGTCGAGCCACCGGCAAATGTTCGGCGTGCTGTTCTGGTTTGTGTTGTTGATTCCGCTGGGTCCGGTTGGTGCTGTACTGTTTCGCTGCGCATCGATTTTGTCGCGGCGCTGGGTGGACTCGCAGGGACGGTTTGGTTTATGCGCACAGCGTGTTTTTCATGCCATCAACTGGTTGCCCGCACGGCTTACTGCTCTGACTTACGCCATCGCCGGCAATTTTGAGGACGCAACCTTTTGCTGGCGTACCCAGGCGCCAACCTGGCCAGATACGGAAGAGGGCGTCGTGCTCGCCGCTGGCGCGGGTGCCATGGGTTTGCAGTTAGGCCAGAGTGTCAAAACAGGCAATGAAACCGTATGGCGACCTGAACTCGGCACGGGTCAGGCGCCCGAGATCGATGGCATCGACAGCGCCGTGAGCATGATCTGGCGTGGTCTGGTGATCTGGCTGGTGGCAGGCTTGCTTGTCGTCATCGCGGGTTGGGTGGCGTAAGGCCTTATGATCAATGCGCTGTGGATCGGTTTCATCCTCGTTGCCTTTCTGATTGCGTGTTTCAAGCTTGTCGTTCTGGGCGATGCTGGAATTTTCGCCGCGCTGGTCAAGGCATTGTTCGACAGCAGCAAAACCGCATTTGAAATTGCGCTCGGCCTGACCGGCGTGATGGCCCTGTGGCTGG
>JADMKH010000050.1:0-4060 GCA_018780025.1 Thiobacillus sp. | reverse complement strand
AGCGCGCCGGCATGCTGGACCTTCTCACGCGTGGTCTCGCGCCCCTGTTCAAACGCCTGTTTCCCGAAGTGCCGCCCAATCATCCGGCGCTCGGTGCGATGACCATGAACATGGGCGCGAACATGCTGGGCCTCGACAACGCAGCAACGCCGCTCGGCATCAAGGCGATGCAGGAATTGCAAAAGCTCAATCCCACGCCCGATACCGCGAGCGATGCGCAAATCCTTTTCCTGGTCATCAACACCGCCTCGGTCACCTTGCTGCCGGTCACCATCTTCACCTACCGCGCGCAGATGGGCGCGGCGGACCCCACCGACGTTTTCGTGCCGCTACTCATCACGACCTATATCGGCACCCTGGTCGGACTCCTGGTTACCGGTCTGTACCAGCGCCTGCACTTGTGGAATCGCGTCACCATGGGATATCTGGGTGGCGCCACCGCGATCATAGGCGGGCTGGTGATGTACTTTGGCAGCCTCGATGCAGCGGAAATGACGCGGCAGTCATCCATACTCAGCAACGTATTGCTGTTCGGACTTATTTCAACTTTTCTGTTAATGGCCGTATGGCGCCGCGTTAACGCCTATGAAGCTTTTATCGAAGGCGCGAAGGAAGGCTTTCATACGGCTGTCACGATTATTCCGTATCTGGTTGCGATGCTGGTGGCCATTGCGGTTTTTCGCGCAAGCGGTGCACTTGATCTGCTGATGGGTGGCATGCGCAGCGCGGTTCTGACGTTAGGAATGGATGCGCGCTGGGTCGAAGGACTGCCGACAGCGCTGATGAAGCCGTTTTCCGGGAGTGGAGCACGCGCCATGATGATCGACACCATGCAGGCAAACGGCGCAGATTCTTTTGCCGGGCGATTGGCCTCCATCGTGCAGGGCAGTACGGAAACGACGTTTTACGTGCTGGCCGTGTATTTCGGTGCAGTCGGAATCAAGCGCGTGCGGCACGCCGTGACGTGCGGGCTGATTGCTGACGTCGCTGGCATTCTGGCGGCCATTGGCATGGCTTACCTTTTCTTTGGTGCCTCCAGATGAGATCCTACGACACCCTCGCTGCCGTCGACATGGGTTCCAACTCCTTCCGCCTGGAAGTGGTGCGGGTGTCTGGCGATCAACTCTATCCGCTCGATTCGCTGAAAGAAACCGTGCGTCTGGCCGGCGGACTCAACGACGAAAAACAGCTCGATGAAGCCACCCAGGCCAGCGCGCTGGCCTGTTTGCAACGCTTTGGCGAACGTCTGCGTGGCCTGTCTCCCGAAGCCGTGCGCTGCGTCGGCACCTCGGCGCTACGCATCGCCAAAAATGCCGATGCCTTCATACGCAAAGCGGAAATTGCGCTTGGTCATCCGATCGAGATCGTTGCCGGGCGCGAAGAGGCGCGGCTGATTTACCTGGGCGTGGCGCATTCGTTGCCCGCTTCACCCAACAATCGCCTGGTGGTGGATATAGGCGGGGGCTCAACCGAAGTGATTGTCGGCCAGGGACTCAACCCTCGCGAAGGCGAGAGCCTGCACATGGGATGCGTCAATTTTTCGCAGCGTTTTTTTGCCAGGGGCGTAATCGACAAAACTGCGATGAGAGCAGCCGAGGTGACAGCCCGTGTCGAAGTCGAGCGCATCGCCAAAAAGTTTTCCAGAGACAACTGGCAGCAGGCCATTGGTTCAAGCGGCACGGCGCGTGCGTTGCGTGAAATCCTCGAAAAAAACGGCTTGTCGGAAAACGGGATTACTGCAGACGGTCTGGCAAAACTGCGCAGCCTGATGATCAAGGCCGGGCATCACGATATGCTGGATCTTGCCGGATTGCGCAGCGACCGCCGGCCCGTTATCGCCGGTGGATTCGCCATCATGGCCGGGCTGTTTGCCGAGCTCGGCATCGAGCAGATGGATGTGGCGGAAACAGCCATGCGCGAAGGCATTTTGTATGACTTGCTCGGGCGCTTTCACCAGCAGGATATGCGCGAGGCTACGGTGGATGAATTCATGCGCCGCTATCAAATCGATACTCAGCAGGCAGCACGTGTCAGCCAGCTGGCGCTCAAACTATGGGTCTCTACCGGAGCCGACAGTGAAAACGACATGCGCTTTCTCGACTGGGCCGCGCGGCTGCATGAAATTGGCTTGTCGGTATCGCATAGCGGTTATCACCGGCATTCCGGCTACATTCTGGAAAATGCCGACATGCCGGGTTTTTCGCGTTCCGATCAGGCGCGACTGGCCTTGTTGACGCGCGCGCAGCGCGGCGTCCTGCTCAAATTGCCGGAGTTTTCTGTCGAAACTGCGTTGGCCGAGAATGATCGTTTACTGGTCTGGTTGTTGCGTCAGGCCGTTATTCTGTGTCGAAGCCGCGCCAAACCGGACCTGCCAGACCTCAAGGTGGAAGTGACCGGAAAACGCATACGTCTTGCCCTGCCGGAAGGCTGGCTGGAGCATCGTCCGCTGACCCAGCGTGCGCTGGAAGAAGAGGCCGTCCACTGGCACGCAGTGGGGATCAAATACCTCTTTGTCTAGGCGCGGCGCCTGGTGTCGTGAATCCTGAATATCGATACATAAAACGGCGTCTTTTTCTGGCGTGATGATTGCCCGGCCTTCAGCCTGGAAAGGCGCGTTGCATCCGGAGCGCTTCGATTTTTCTTTTTCTCGCACAACATGCTCTTTTCACCGTTTGGCTGCATGAATCCGACAGGGGAGCAGAACCCCCTGTTCAGGGGCAGGCGGGCTGCGCCAGCGCTTGCAGGGTTTCGCCCCGGGCATTCAACAAAAATGCCGCCACGCCCAGATCGGCTGCTTTCCAGCCGGCTTGCAACTTGAAACTATGGCGCGACCGTGGTTCGAGCGGACCAACCAGTTCGCGCACCACATAGTCGTGATTCAAGGTGCGCCTGGCATTTTCTCCAGCAGCCACTGTTGAACGCAGCCGGTTTTCATACAATGCTAAAAAGAGTTGTGCATTTTTGCTGTCGGACGGGATCACAAAACGGCTGCTCACTTGGGTATCGATGCGCTCGGGTAATTGCGTCAGCATCAGGCTGAGGTTTACCTGAGCGGACGTGGATTTGAGTTGAGGGGCGCGGCTGCGATGCCAATTGCGGTGGTCATCCCCATCAAGCATCACTTGCGGCGTATACACCCAGCCCAGGCCGCTGTTGCGGGCGCGCTGGCGCTGGCTAAACGCCGACTGGGCAAACGGGTCGCGCCAGCCCAGCTTGTCCCAGTAATCCACATGAAAGGCCAAAGGCACCAGGCTGCTATCAGGTGGCAGTTGCGATAGCCAGCGGTCGGCCGGCGGGCAGGAACTGCAGCCCTCCGAGGTGTACAACTCCAGCAGGCTGTTGCGTGTGGCACCACTGGTGACGTTGCAGGTGGCCGCGTGAGCGACGGGGGTGAGCAGGGCACAGGTCAATAACAGAGCGCGCATGAGAATCTCCGGTCAGGAATTTCTATGTCGCGCCAGTGCGGGTGGCCTTACAGACTTCAGCGAATCGTTAAATGATTCATTTTCCTCAATATGCGATCAGGCATACCTCAATCCCACCAGCACGCTACGGGCTCCATGCCTGGCGGAATTTCGATGGCCTCGTAAGACTGACCCTCCACCCATCCCCACCAGCAGTCATTGGGCATGAGGTGCTCAGGAAACCACGTCGACACTTCCTCTGGCGGCTCGGAGGTGATGATCCAGACAGTGTCTGAGAACGGCCAATCCGGATTATCGAAAGCCGTTACCTGAACGCGAACGTCCGCGACGTTTTTCATTTTTCGGATGCGTAGCAGCAATGCGTGGAACTCAGCCGGTTCAGGGGTTGTTTCCAGATTGCAGCCTATTGAACCCACCACATCGTTGCCCTCAAAAAACGCTTCGAGCGTCAACAGTGGGCGTGGGGTTGCGGCTACATCAGGGTCGCCATGCAAATTGACGCGCTTGGTGATGTTATCGAGTGCAGTCACTGCGTTTTTCCTGTATCTATCATGAGCGTACCTTTGACGTTTGCGCCAGATTACTATTGATCCGGCATCATTTATTCGAGAGAGGGAGTAGGTCGGCAATACTTT
>JADMKH010000278.1:7308-8271 GCA_018780025.1 Thiobacillus sp. | reverse complement strand
TCAGGCCGGCGTCTCTCAGGCGCAGATAAATGGTCGAGGCCAGTTCGCGGTTTTCGTCCGAATGCGTCGAGTAATAATGATCAAAGCCGATATTGAAGCCGGCAAAATCGCGCGTGTGTTCGTCCCACACCCGGCCAATCAGCGTTTCCGGCGTGATGCTTTCCTTCTCGGCGCGCAGCATGATCGCCGTGCCATGCGTGTCGTCGGCGCACATGTAGCGGCAGTCGTGCCCCTGCATTTTCTGAAAACGCACCCAGATATCGGTCTGGATGTATTCGACCAGATGGCCGAGGTGAATGCTGCCGTTGGCGTAGGGCAGGGCGGAGGTGACAAGAATTTGGCGGGACATGGAAACAGCGGGGAATACCCAGTGGGCGCAGGAAGCCGCCATTTTACCCGCGAGGTATCAATGCCGGCTAGAAACGCGAGCCAGGCTGCTCCAAAAACACAAGTTCGTCAGAAGTGGAGGCCCGACCCAGAATCGCGTTGCGATGCGGAAAACGCCCGAAGCGCGCCACCACGTCTCGATGCTGCCGCGCATACTTCAGAAAGTCGTCGAATATTGCACGTTCTTCAATCGCGGCTTCGCGTGCCAGTTTCTCGTACAGTGAAACTGACCAATCCTGCATGTCATTCGATTCGGCGTGTTCCAGCGGCAGATACAGAAACACGCGCTCGATCTGTGCCAACTGCTGATTTTCGTCTGCCTTCAGCGCGGCCAGCGTCAAGGCCAGGGCTTGCGGGTCGGTGGCAAATGCCTGCGGCTGATTGCGATGGATGTGATGCGGAAACTGATCGAACACGATCAACAAAGCCAGCTGGCCGCGGGGTGTGTCGGCCCAGTAATCAAGTTGCCCTGCCGTTGCCGCGACCAGCGCGTCTGCAAACTGGTCGATCACAGCCTGATCATTGGCCGCCGATTTTGCGAACCACAGCTTGCGCTGCCGCCCGACGATTTCAGCG
>JADMKH010000278.1:0-7298 GCA_018780025.1 Thiobacillus sp. | reverse complement strand
GCTGGGCCAAACCAGAAGTCGAGGATGGATTCAGGTTGCGAAATCATGATTAATCAATTGATTCGGAGTTTGCTGTTCGTTGTACGGGTCCTGATTTAATAAAATTGTGTAGGATGTGTACGCCACTTGGTGTTTGACCTTGCAGTTACCCCTACCTTATATTCATCTCACACTCAGCGCGACGCTAAAACCTTATGGCATCTCCTGCTGACGATACTGCACTCATCAAGCTCCTTGAAGCTCTCCAGCAGATTATCACTGGGGACCAGCTGATAGTCTGGGCCAAGCAGGACCTGCAATCCATATTGCCCCATGGGGCTTTTATATGTGGCATGGGCCGCGTTCATTCAACGGGAGTTGCCCCGGTCAAAATGTTTGCATTCAATTTTCCGGTTGATTACCTGCGGGAACTCAAGCAACCGGGTGGACTGATTTCTTCACCCGTCATCAGAAAATGGCTGGCCAGCGGTGAAGCGCAGTTGCTGGATATTGAAGGGCAATCCACATCGAAGATGGACCCTGCCTGGCTGCTGTACTTCAAGGCAAGCGGTCTGCAGAATATTGCGGCACACGGTGCGTATGATTTATCGCGGCAGTACGCCTCCTATTTCAGCTTTCATCAGATTCCTCGCCCATTAGGTGATGGGCATCGACGTTTGCTTAATATTCTGGTTCCGCACATGCATGCTGCGCTGCTGCGCATCTTGCACAAGATTAAGGCCGATGCACGCGCCATTCGAACCGACAAGACCCTGACGGCACGTGAACTCGAAGTGTTGACCTGGGTGTGTGACGGAAAAACCAGTGCTGAAATCGCAGCGATATTAGGCATTGCGCGCAGCACTGTCAGAAACCAGATCCAAAGTACGCTCGTCAAACTGCGTGTCAACACGCGTTCACAGGCTGTGGCAAAGGCAATCAAAAAAGGACTGGTGGTGAACCGCCAGCCCGACTCCCAGTTCAGCGTTTTTTGACGAATCAGGTTGTCCCCGGGGCCTAAATCGGGCCAACACTTCACACAGTTTCACCCCATGGCATGCTGTCGGCGAGCGTCGGCTTTATGCCGAAATCCCTCTCTAGACCTTTTCGACTACAACTTTAGTCGTAGAGCAATTGCTCTATGGCTCTGCCCAACCCAACCCAATACTCTCGCGCCTCGGGATAAAGCCTGGTTTCGATCGGGCGTTGCCCCGCGGTTTTTGGCGCACCTTGCGTGCACTTTATCAGCGTCATTCATAGGGAGTTGGCATGAAATCCATGCGTCGTTCACAGCGCGGTCAGGGCATGACCGAATACATCATCATCGTCGCGATGATTGCCATCGCCGCGATCGCGGTTTACCAGTACTTCGGCCAGACCGTGCGTAACCAGACTGCGGCTATCGCACAGGAATTAGCTGGTGTTGATGGTACGACCGCGAAGAACAATGCTCAGACCGCCTCTGGTAAGGCTCAAACAGCGGGTGACACCAAAAATACGCTGGATGACTACGTCAACCAGAAGGGCAAGTAAGCGTTGAACTGGGCCCCCTCATAAGAGGGGGCCTAACTGCATAAATCTCCATGAACACAACAAGCAAAGCCATCCAGAACGGCCAAGCCCTGCCTTTGGGCCTGGTTTTGCTTGTCGCCGTTGCCGCCACGGTTTTTTTCATGTTTAACAGCGGACAACTGGTGCAAGAAAAAATCCGCCTCACTAACACGGCCGATGCGGTGGCGTATAGCGCGGGTGTGTACGAGGCGCGCGTGCTGAACTACGACGCCTATACCAACCGCGCCATGATCGCCAACGAAATCGCCATTGGTCAGGCGGTCGGGCTGGCTTCGTGGGCGAAGTACGCCGCCGTTTCCGCCGATAACATCGCGCCCTGGGCCTACTTGATCCCTTACGTGGGATCGCTTATCGCCGACGCCTTGGAGGAGTTTTCCGACTTGGTCGATGGCGAAGGCAGCTACTACCCAGGCTTGACCTTTTTCTTGGCGGCAGCCGTCACTTTGCACGACGGTGTGGTACAGGCACTGGCGCTCTCCCAGTACGCCGTACATGGCCCAGGCAACGCGATTGCGTTAGTCAACCGCAAGCTGGTGATGGACGAAGTGGCCAAAAAGAACGATCCAGATGTCAAGGTTGACCCACTGCCGCTGGCCGACAATTTTATGGGGTTCACCCAGCGCTACGAGAGCAAGGAAGAGCGCAAACGCATGGGTCAACTGGTCAGTGACGACCGGGACGCTTTTTTGCAAAGCCGCAACTGGAATGCTGGTCTGGTCTTGTTATGCACAGGCGCGCAACTCAGAAAACGGGGCAGTACAGAACTGATCGATCTGACCGAGGGCTGGAAGTCGATGGACACCCTGTCAATCCACATATACCGCATTAGCCGTTTCAGGTGCAGACGTTCCGAAACACCAATCGGCTACGGTACCGCCTTTTCAGACGATGGCCTGGATGATTCGGATTACAGCTATGCCGGGTTGCGCAGCACCAATCCGAACGCCAGTGACAAAGCCGAAGACAAGGTCGCCAAGTGGTTTGAGCCAGCCACTCTCGGCGGCGGCGCGATTCCGGCCTTTCACGATTTATCCGAAAGTACTCTGAAAAACATGCCGAAAGATCCGCGTGCCACCCTCACCATCCGCGTCACCAAGGATGCCGCCAAACAGCACTACTCCGGCGGTGCCAGCATCGTCAAACCCGCTGGTCGACTGGATTTGTACGCGGGCAATCATGCCAAAGGTCAAAGCGCGGCCATCTCCAGCGTGGAAGTTTATTTTGAGCGTCCGGACGGCAACAATCCGCTGGCAGGCAAGGAAGAATACGGCAATCTTTTCAATCCTTACTGGCAAGTCCGGCTGGCGCCCGTGTCTGCGGCGACGCGCGCGCTGGCGCAGGGTTTGCAGGGGAGGTTCACGCCATGATGAAGAAACGCATGACACCCCGCCTTCGCGTTTCCCTGTCCGTCTTGGTATTCGCATTTGCCGCCATGCCTGTCTGCGCCGCGCTACCGTCAACATTCGAAGGCATTCATATCCGATACAAGGGCGTCTCGCCCTACTACGCCGACCAGGCTGCAGCGTCACAGAAAACGATGAAGGCGCAATGCGAACAACTGCAGAAGCTGTGCGCGATGCCGCATGTCGTCGCCGACAAACCGGGCATGTGTGCCGCCGTCGCTGGCGGTTACAAATTCAAAGGCATTTTGGCCGATGTCGGGAAGTCTGAAACGAATAGATATTTTGCCACCGCCATGCAAATGAGCGCCCAGTACACAAAGACAACCGTGCTGGTGACGAAATCCGTATGCGAACAAGAAGTGCTCGAGGAGGAAACAGTCAAAATCGAGCATCAGACCCGCATGGGCGTTACGCGCTTCACATTGACAAACCACCCCAAGAAAGGACGCTACTGGATACGCGAAGAACGGAAACAGCCGGATTCGGGGACGGCTGACTTGCTGCTGGACTCGATGGCGAAAGCTTTTCCCATAAAGGATACGTTCAAAGTATCCCCGGTACTGGGCGTCGACATACTGGGCGGCCACAGGTGCGAGATACGGGAAATTTCCGGCCCGTGGACGTGGACGCTATGCCGGAAACCCACGGACACTCCTTTTCCCGGAAGTGTGACGCTCGCCACAAAAGCTGTTACCGGAAAGACCGTCTTGTTTGAAAAGAGGGCGACTGAAGTCGCCATGAAAGTCGTGCTGCCAGGTAGTCTTTTCTTCCCTCCCGCAGGCGACAAAATTGAAATAGCCGGCGCGAAATCGACAGCCGGCCCGATGCAAAAATGGTGTGCCAAGCAGAAAGCAAAAAATGGCATCGACCCCTGCGAGGACGACCCCGGTGACGATGGAAAATAAGCTGCTTATTGCGCGTCAACGCGGCCAGTCCACTGTCGAGTTTGTGGCTCTTGGCTTTGTTCTGGTTCCCCTGCTGCTGATTGTGCCGCTGGTCGGTAAATACATGGATATCGCCCAAACCACGGCGGTGGCCAGCCGCTATGTGGCGTTCGAGGGCGCGGTGCGTCATTCGTCCAGCGCCGATGGCTGGAAAACAGATACGGAACTTGCCATGGAAGTTCGTCGGCGTTTCTTCAGCAATAGCGATGCGCCCATCAAAACCAACGATACCGCGGGCGATTTCACAGCGCACCGCAATGTGCTTTGGGTTGATCAGCGGGGCGATCCCTTGTTGCCCGAGTTTTCCAAGAATGTCGTCGTCAGCACCGAGAAGAAATCGCTGGGGCAGCCATTTGGCGCATTTTTTTCCAATAACTTCAGCTTGTCCCAAGCCAATCTGTACACAGGGCGCGTCAACGTCAATATCGCAAATATTGCCGGGCTCCAGCCGTTCGATACGATTGATTTATCTGTCAGTCGGCACACCGTCCTGTTGGCCGATGCCTGGTCCGCCAGTGGTCCCTCATCCGTGCATGACAAAGTTCAGGGTTCTGGCGCTGCGTTCCCTTATCAAGCGCTGAAAATCGCTGCATTGCCAGTCACGTCACTTATTCTTCTGTTTGAGAAGCTGCCTGGCGGCGCCCCCCCGCCTGACATCGGCAGAGTCAGTCCTGATCGGGTGCCTGCGGATCGCCTGGCGAAATGATGCAGCGCGTCATCAAAAGCATGCTGATGCTGGGCTGCCTGATCCCATTGCCTGCGTGGGCCGACTGGCCCGAGATCCCTTATCCATGGGACGCCAAGGTCGAGTCCATAGGCGAGCAGGTGCGCCTGAATGGTGTGCCGATGCGCATGCGCCAGGTGATATTCAATCAAAGCGCCAAGGAAACCGTTCGTTTCTATCGCGAACGCCTGGGCCCGAAGCTGGCTGAAGAAAGGTTGCCCGGTGGCGAACGCATTCTGGCTCAAGGCCGGGGCGACTATTTCATTACGCTGCGGATCCGGCCAGCCTCTGGAAACACAAGCATGGCACTGGTTTCCGTGAGCGATATGCGCGCCGCCAGAGAGGCGTCGGGTCGTCCTCTGGGCTTCATTCTGCCGGCGGATTCCCGCGTGTTGTCCGACATGGAGTCGACTGATGCGGGCAAGCAGTCGCGTCAGCTTGTGTTTCAGAACCCGCTCGACATCAATACGAACCGGTCCTCCCTGGCGCGCGAATTGCAGTCGCGCGGCTATCGGCCCGACGTGTCACCCTCACGCAAGACTCCGGACGCTGAAGTGCTGTATTTCCAGGGAGAGAAGCGCGAGGCACAGCTCACCCTGGTGCGCAAGGACGGCTTGACCCAGGCCGTTCTCACCACCATCCGCACGCCATGAGCAGGGACACCATGAACACGCATTCAATGAAATCCATCCAGCAGGGTCAGGCAATGACCGAATACCTCGTGGGGATGCTGGTCGTCATGATGATGGTCGGCGTCAGTTTCTCGGGCGAGGTATCAGTTATCGACCTGTTCCTGAATTCGGTCAAAACCGCTTTTGACAATTTAAGCAGCTTTCTTTCCCTTCCTCTGTAGACCTTGAATCATGGCTTTCAAAATCAACAAAAACTGGATTGTCCTCGTCGCTGCCTTGAGTGTGGGTGGCTTGGCAGCCTGGGGCGCCAAGAATTACCTCGGCAGCCAAATGGCGGAAATCGAAGCACGCGAAAAGAACAAGGCCATGGTTCGGGTGGTGGTGGTCAAGACCGATCTCGCCAAGGGCAGTGCGCTGCTTGCCGAAAACGTGGCGGTTCGTTCCATCCCCCAGGAATGGGCCCATTCGGGTGCCATTACGCCCGAGCAGTTTGGCCGTGCCGAAGGCTCGGTACTTGCGTATGCAGCCAATGCGGGCGAATCGGTGATCTGGTCGCAACTGGAAGGGCAACGCGTGCCCACCTTTTCGGCGCGGCTGACCCAGGGGCGCCGCGCCGTTACGGTGCCGGTGGATGAAATCAGTTCGTTGTCGGGCATGGTCGAGCCGGGCGACCTCATCGACATCATTGTGTCGATCAAGAACGACAAGAAAAGCTTCACCTTCACGCTGTTGCAAAGCGTCACCGTTCTGGCTACCGGCACCAAAGCCTCGCAGGAGGACAAAGACCCGGAAGGCCGCAGTCGAACCTTTAGCACCATCACCCTCGACACCAGCCCGGAAGACGCCAAGCGGGTTATCGCGGCACGCGAAGTGGGGCGCGTCACCGCGCTGCTGCGCGCGCCGAGCGACGGCAGTCGCGTTTCCAAAGAGCGTTCCGATGCCTTGTCCTTGCTGGGTCTGGCAACAGGACTGGCTTCATCTGCCAGCACGGTTCCCGTGATTTATGGGGGCGGTCCGATCACCGAAGGGCAAAGCATGAACGCCCGCGCGGGTGGAGAAGGCGCTGATCTGGGTATCGCCCGATAGTCATCACTCAATCAATCAAGTAGCCACTCGGCATTGCTACGGCCTGCTTGGATGCAGGTTGGCAGAAATGGCAAAGCCGGCAAACAACAAGAAAGTACAGGGAGTTAATAGTGAAACATATGACCCATTCCTCCGCCCGGATGTTGGCGCTCCTCACGGTGTGCCTGCCGGTCCAGGCTGCCGAGATGGCTGCCCCCGCTTCACCGCCGCATGAGGCGCGCCAGGTTGCTGCCAATGAGGTGGCTTCAAGCGTCAAGCCGGCCTTGTCTCGCGAGTCGATTGCCACTGAATCGGCGACGGTCGCAGCGCCAGCCGACAAGACGGCACCCGTGGCGCGTAAGACGCGCGTGATGAAAAAGCCGGCCGCACCCACTCCGCCCATTCAATCCAAGGTGAGCTTTGCAGGTGAGATTGAAATGTTCAGTGGCGAGACGCGCGTGATCGCCGAACCCAATGCCGGCCGCCTGGCAGTCGGCAATGGCAAGGCGCTGTCGGCAGCCGTGATGGACGACAAGGAAATTTTGCTCATTGCCAATGAAGTGGGCGTTTCCTCGCTCCACATCTGGACGCGCGATGGGCGCAATCGCCGCCTCAAGGTCACGATCATGCCGAGCGAAACCGATCGGGTGACGCGCGAAGTGGCCACGTTCCTGTCAACTATTCCCAACACCAAGGCTTCGGTCGTCGGCGACAAGATCATCGTGGAAGGGGACAACCTCTCCGACCGCGATCAGGGCAAAGTGGCCGAGCTGGGCAAGCGCTATCCGCAGATCGTCAACTTTACCAACCCGATCGGCTGGGAAAAAATGATCGTGATGGATGTCAAAGTGGTTGAGTTTCCAACCACGGCGTTGAAGGAAATCGGGCTTAAATGGAGAACCACCGGCGGTACCACGCTAGCCGGTATCTGGCTGCCGGTGCGTCGAGGTAATGGCGGTCCCTAGCAGCCTGTCGGACT
>JADMKH010000104.1 GCA_018780025.1 Thiobacillus sp. | reverse complement strand
GCGCTGGTGGGCTACACCAATGCCGGCAAGTCCACCCTGTTCAATGCGCTGACCCGCGCTGGCGCCTACGCGGCCGACCAGCTGTTTGCCACGCTGGATACCACCACCCGGAAAATGTACCTGCCGCAGGTGGGAGAAGTGGTGTTGTCGGATACGGTTGGCTTTATCACCAATCTGCCGCACGATCTGGTGGCCGCTTTTCGCGCTACGCTGGAGGCCACAGCCGAGGCTGATCTGGTGCTGCATGTGATCGATTCCTCCAGTCTGGGGCGTGAGCGCCAGATCGAGGCGGTTGAAAAGGTGTTGACCGAGATCGGGGCAGACGCTGTGCCACAGCTTCGCATCTATAACAAGCTTGATTTGACAGGCGTTGCGCCGGGATTTGGGCGCGATGAATATGGTAGACTGCAAAGTGTATATTTGTCCGCGCAAACCGGCGCGGGGCTTGAACTTTTACGCGATGCCCTGTCGGAAATGCTTGTCGCCAACCGCGACGGGAATAACGAAACCTCCTTCCACTCTCTCTGTGTGACCTGACAATATGGCCTGGAATGACCCGCAATGGGGTAATAAAGACAACCGCAAGAATAGCGGTCCACCCGATCTGGACGAGCTCTGGAAACGCCTCAACGAGCGCCTCAATGGCTTGTTCGGTGGCAAGGGCGGCGGCGGCAACGACGGCGGCGAGGGTTTTTCCGCAGGCGATTTGCCGGGTGGCGGCAATCTGGTCGGCCTGCTGATCGGCGCCCTGGTGCTGGTGTGGGTGGCGAGCGGGTTCTACATCGTCAACACCGGCGAGCGCGGTGTCGTGCTGCGCTTCGGGAAGTATGTCGAAACCACCGAACCCGGCCCGCGCTGGCATTTGCCGTGGCCGATCGAGGCACGTGAAGTCGTCAACGTCGATCAGGTGCGCACGGTGGAAATCGGTTACCGCACCAACGTCAAGAGCAAGGTGCTGAAGGAGTCGCTGATGCTGACGGACGATGAAAACATCATCGACCTGCAGTTCGCCGTGCAGTACATCCTGAAAGACCCCAAGGAGTTCCTGTTTGTTAACCGCGCGCCGGAGGACACGGTGCTGCAGGTGGCGGAAACCGCGATGCGCGAAATCGTCGGCAAGAACAAGATGGATTTCGTGTTGTATGAAGGCCGCGCCGACATCGCCGCGCGCGCAAAGGTGCTGATGCAGCAGATCCTCGATCGCTACAAAACCGGCATCAGCATCAGCCAGGTGACGCTGCAGAACATCCAGCCGCCGGAGCAGGTGCAGGCCGCGTTCGACGATGCAGTGAAAGCGGGCCAGGACCGCGAACGTCTGAAAAATGAAGCCGAAGCCTACTTCAACGATGTGGTGCCGCGTGCGCGTGGCGTGGCGTCGCGACTGAAGGAAGAAGCCGAAGGCTACAAGCTGTCGGTGATCGCCAACGCCGAGGGCGAGGCCAGCCGCTTTGTGCAGATTTTTACCGAATACCAGAAGGCGCCGCAGGTTACGCGTCAGCGACTCTATCTCGACACCATGCAGACCGTGATGAACAACACCAGCAAAATATTGGTGGATCAGAAAGGCGGCAACAGCCTGCTTTATCTGCCGCTCGACAAATTGCAGCAAATTGTCAGCCAGCCCTACAGTGGCGCGCCGGAAGTGCTGGCGCAGCCGCCGGTCGCGGCAACGCCGGGGTCGGCCGACACGCGCTCGCGCGACGCCTTCCGCAACCGTGACCGGGAGGATCGGCCATGAATAAAAGTATCGGATCGTTACTGGTCATTCTGCTGGTTGCCCTGGTGGTGCTGAACAGCAGCATGTACACGGTCGATCAGCGGCAGAATGCCCTGGTATTCCAACTCGGGGAAGTGGTGTCGGTGAAGAAAACCCCCGGCCTGTATTTCAAGCTGCCGATGGTGCAAAACATACGTTACTTCGATACGCGCATTCTGACGCTGGATGCGGGCGACCCTGAGCGTTTCATTACCTCGGAAAAGAAAAACGTGCTGGTGGACTCATTCATCAAATGGCGCGTGATCGATGCGCGACAGTTCTACGTGTCGGTGGGCGGCGACGAGACGCGGGCGCAGATACGCCTGAATCAGACAGTCAACGACGGTCTGCGTGCCGAGTTCGGCAAGCGCACCATCAACGAAGTTGTCTCGGGGCGCCGCGAGGAAATCATGAGCATCATCCGCGCCAAGGCCGACCAGGACGCGCGCAAGATCGGCATCCAGGTGGTGGACGTGAGGATCAAGCGGGTCGATCTGCCGGAAACCGTGTCGGAAAACGTCTATGGCCGGATGCAGGCTGAACGCAAGCAGGTTGCCAACGAGTTGCGATCGACCGGTGCGGCCGAAGCAGAAAAAATCAAGGCCGATGCTGACAAGCAGAAGGACGTGATTGTTGCTGAAGCATATCGTGACGCGCAGAGCGTCAAGGGTCAGGGCGACGCCAAGGCCTCTGCATTGTATGCGGCAGCCTATGGCAAGAATGCCGAGTTTTACGCGTTCTACCGCAGCATGCAGGCCTACCGCGAAAGCTTCAAGAGCAAGAGCGATGTGATGGTGCTCGATCCCAGCGCGGACTTCTTCAAGTACATGAAGAACCCGCGCGCTGCTGGCGGTAAATGACCGGGTTTGACTGGCTTGCAGCTGTCGGTCTGTTGCTGGTGATTGAGGGCGTGATGCCGTTTGCCGCGCCCGCCATCTGGCGCGACGGTTTTCGCCGGATGCTGGAACTCAGCGATGGCCAATTGCGTTTCATAGGCGCTGCCTCGATGTTGGGCGGCGTTTTTTTGTTGATGATCTGAATTGAAATGTTGAATAGAGATGGCCGCCTGGTTACTCCCTGAAAATGTAGAAGACATCCTGCCGCCGCAAGCCTGGCGCATGGAAGACATGCGGCGTGCGCTGCTCGATCTGTTTCGCAGCCGCGACTATCAGTTGGTGGTTCCGCCGCTGATGGAATACGTCGATTCGCTGCTGACCGGTGTCGGAGCCGACCTCGACCTCAAGACCTTCAAGCTGATTGACCAGTTGACCGGGCGGCTGATGGGCGTTCGCGCCGACATCACGCCGCAGGTGGCACGCATTGATGCGCACCTGCTCGCGGCCAATGCGGTGAATCGCCTGTGTTACGCCGGCAGCGTGCTGCACACCCAGCCGGATGGTTTTCATCGTTCGCGCGAACCGATCCAGATCGGTTCCGAGCTGTATGGTGAGGCCGGAGTAGAGGCCGACCTTGAGATTCTGATGTTGATGCTTCAGGGGCTGTCGGTGTGTGGCGTGAAAACGGTGCAGCTCGACATCGGTCACGTCGGCGTTTACCGTGCGCTGGCGCAGGAGGCGGGTCTGAGTGGTGAAGTCGAGCATCAGTTGTTCGGCGCGCTGCAGGCCAAGGACAGCAGCGCGGTGTTTGTGCTGACGGCGGGCTTGTCTGCGCCCTTGCGTGACGCCTTTGCCGCGCTGCCGCTGCTTTATGGCGATCGCAGCGTGCTGGCCGAGGCGCGTGCGCGCCTGCCCCAGTTGCCGGCGGTGCAGGCCGCGCTGGATACGCTGGATGCGCTGGATCAAGGCTTGGGCAATGTTGAAGCCACTTATGATCTGGCCGAGTTGCGGGGGTATGGTTATCACAGCGGCGTCGTGTTTGCCGCCTACTCCGGCGGACGCAGTCATGCGATCGCGCAGGGCGGGCGCTACGACGAAGTCGGGCGCGTGTTTGGCCGGGCGCGTCCGGCGACCGGTTTCAGTCTGGATTTGCGCGAACTGGCGATAGTCAGTTCGAAGTCACAATAAAGGGAGATTGCACCATGGCAGCAAAGAACGTCGTCGTTATCGGCACCCAGTGGGGCGATGAAGGCAAAGGCAAAATCGTCGACTGGCTGACCGACCGCGCACAAGGCGTGGTGCGCTTCCAGGGCGGCCATAATGCGGGCCACACGCTGGTGGTGGCGGGCAAGAAAACCGTGCTGCACCTGATTCCGTCCGGCATCCTGCGCGACAACGTCACCTGCTACATCGGCAACGGCGTGGTGCTGTCGCCGACCGCGCTGCTGGAAGAAATGGACATGCTGCTGGCCGCCGGGGTCGATGTGACCGATCGCCTCAAGCTCAGCGAAGCCTGCCCGCTGATCATGCCGCACCACATTGCGCTCGATCAGGCGCGCGAGATCGCCAAGGGCGCCGGCAAGATCGGCACCACCGGGCGCGGCATCGGCCCGGCCTACGAAGACAAAGTGGCGCGCCGCGCGCTGCGCCTGCAGGACCTGTTCCACCGCGAGCGCTTCGCCGCCAAGCTGGGCGAAGTGCTCGATCACCACAACTTCATGCTGAAGCACTACTACAAGGTCGAGGTGGTCGATTTCAATGAGACGCTCGACAGCATGATGGCCATGGCCGACCGCCTGAAGCCGATGGTCGCCGATGTACCGCGCAGCCTCTACGAGGCCAACAAGGCCGGCGGCAACCTGCTGTTTGAAGGCGCGCAGGGCACCCTGCTGGACATCGACCACGGCACCTACCCCTTCGTTACCTCGAGCAACTGTACGGCGGGTGGCGCGGCCACCGGTGCCGGCGTCGGGCCGAATTCGCTGCACTACGTACTGGGCATCACCAAGGCCTACACCACGCGCGTCGGCTCCGGCCCGTTCCCGACCGAACTGTTCGACAATATTGGCCAGTATCTCGGCGAAAAGGGCCACGAATTCGGTGCCACTACCGGGCGCGCCCGCCGTTGCGGCTGGTTCGATGCCGCCGCGCTCAAGCGCTCGATCCAGATCAACGGCGTGTCGGGCTTGTGCGTGACCAAGCTGGACGTGCTGGACGGACTGGAAACCGTGCGGGTGTGCGTCGGCTATAAAATAGACGGCGAAGTGTGCGATATCCTGCCGGTGGGCGCAGAATCCATCGCCGAGGTCGAACCGATCTACGAAGACCTGCCGGGCTGGACCGATACCACGGTCGGCGTGCAGGAGTTTGACAAGCTGCCGCAGAAGGCGCAAACCTACCTGAAGCGGATGGAAGCCCTGTGCGAAGTGCCGGTGGACGTGGTGTCGACCGGACCGGATCGGGTGGAGACCATCGTGCGTCGTCACCCCTTCGAGGCGTAATGCCGGACATCCAAATCAACCAAACAAAAAGCCGACACGAGGTCGGCTTTTTGCTTACAACTGGTGCCCAGAAGAGGACTCGAACCTCCACACCTTGCGGCACACGGACCTGAACCGTGCGCGTCTACCAATTCCGCCATCTGGGCAATAAGGCGCGCATTCTAGAGAGCAGAGAATAAATTGTCAACGAAGAAACCGCGCAGTCGCGCTAATACTCCCAAAATTCCAGCGATTCGCCTTGCTGATCCTTTCTATGATCGCGAGGTCGAGCGCTACGATGCGCCACTGCCCAGCCGCGAATACATCCTGCAACTGATCACCGAAGCGGGTTGTCCAGTCGACGCCGAAGCATTCGCAGAACAGTTGCTGATCACCGAAGACGAGTTCGAGCTGTTTCAGCGTCGGCTGGGTGCGATGCATCGAGATGGCCAGCTGATGATCAACCGCAAGCGGCAGCTCTGCCTGCCGGACAAGCTCGATCTGATCAAAGGCCGGGTCGAAGGCCACCCGGACGGCTTCGGCTTCGTGGCGCCGGACGAAGGCGGCGGCGACCTGTTTCTGTCGCCCAAGGAAATGCATCGCGTATTGCATGGCGACCGCGTGCTGGTGCGTGTAGCGGGCCTGGATAAACGCGGCCGCCGCGAAGGCAAGATTGTCGAGGTGCTGGAGCACGTCAATAAATTTATTGTTGGCCGCTATTACGAAGAAGGGGGCATTGGATTCCTGATTGCTGAAAATCGTCGCGTTAACCAGGACATTCTGGTGCCGGCAGCAAATGCAGGCAATGCGCAATCCGGCCAGGTCGTCACAGTGGAAATCGTGACTCAGCCGGGTGCGCACAACGAAGCAGTGGGGCGCGTGACCGAGGTGCTGGGCAGCTATACCGGGCCCGGCATGGAAATCGAGATTGCCTTGCGCAAGCACGATCTGCCGTATGTGTTTCCTGCCGAGGTCGAAAAACAGGCCGAGAAACTGCCCAAAAAAGTACAGAAGAAGGACCTGTCCGATCGCGAAGACATTCGCCATTTGCCGCTGGTCACCATCGACGGCGAAACCGCGCGCGACTTTGACGATGCCGTGTATTGCGAACCCCTGGGCCGCAGCGGCTTCCGGTTGATTGTGGCGATTGCCGACGTCAGCCATTACGTGAAACCCGGCGATGCACTCGACACCGAAGGCTACAACCGCGGCAACTCGGTGTATTTCCCGCGCCGCGTCATCCCCATGTTGCCGGAGGCGCTGTCGAACGGTTTGTGTTCGTTGAATCCCGAGGTCGACCGCCTCTCCATGGTGTGCGACATGCGCATCACTGCAGCAGGTGCAATCAAGGAATACCGCTTCTACCCCGGAGTGATTTATTCGCACGCGCGGCTCACTTACAACCAGGTGTGGGACTGGCTCTCGGGCGAGGTCAAGCCGGACGCGAAACAGGCCGTGCTGATGCCGCATCTGCAGGCGCTGGACAAGCTGTTCCGCACCTTGCTGAAAGCGCGCGCCAAGCGTGGCGCGATTGATTTCGGTTCGACCGAAACGCAGATGATGTTCGACGAGCAGGGCAAGATCGAGGCCATCGTGCCGGTGACGCGCAACGACGCCCACCGCATCATCGAAGAATGCATGTTGTCGGCCAACGTGTGCGCGTCGGATTACCTGCTGGAGAACAAGCAACCTGCGCTGTACCGCGTACACGAGGGCCCGACGCCGGAGAAACTCGCCTTGTTGCGTGGCTTTATGGCTGAGTTCGGGCTCGATCTGCCTGGTGGAGACAAGCCGCATGCCAAGGATTTCGGCGCGCTGCTGGAACAAATCAAGCCGCGTCCCGATGCCGGCCTGCTGCAAACCGTCATGCTGCGTTCGCTCAAGCAGGCGGTCTACACGCCGGAAAACAAAGGCCACTTCGGTCTGGCGTATGAGGGCTACACCCACTTCACCTCGCCGATCCGGCGCTACCCCGATCTGCTGGTGCATCGCGGCATCAAGGCGGTGTTGAAGGGTGAAAAGCTATCTGCCGCGGGATTGCCTGAAATCGGCGTCCATTGTTCGATGACCGAGCGCCGCGCCGACGACGCCACGCGTGATGTCGACGCCTGGCTGAAAACCTATTTCATGCGCGATCACATCGGCAACGAATACAACGGCACCGTCAGTGCCGTGACCAGCTTCGGCATCTTTGTCTCGCTCGATGAAATCTTCACCGAAGGGCTGGTGCACGTCTCCGAATTGGGTCAGGACTACTTCCACTACGATCAGGGCAAACACTGGATGCTCGGCGAGCGCACCGGCAAGCGTTATCGCCTGGGCGACCGCGTGCGCATCAAGGTGTTGCGCGCCGACATCGAAACCAGCAAGATCGATTTCAGTCTGGTTGAACAGGATAGCTCGGCCCAGGATATGCAGCGCGCGTTCGAGAAGAAGGCACCCGAGCAGAAGTCAGACAAACCTAAAACGCCGAAAGCCAAGCCCGCCAAGCCCCGGTCATCGAAACCCAAAGCAGCGAAAGCCAAAACAGGTAGCAAGAAGCAATGAGCGAGAAGTCTGCCGATAAAAACGGCGCAGAAAAACACGGCGCAGAAAAATTGATCTACGGCTTTCATGCCGTGCTGGCGCGGCTGCGTCAGGACCCGTCCGGCGTGCTTGAAATCTATCTTGACCTCACTCGGCGCGACGCGCGTGCGCGCGATCTGGTCAAACAGGCCAAGGACAACAAGGTCGGCCTCGCGCAGGTGGAAGCCGATCGCCTGAATCGCCTGGTCGGCAAATCGTCCAATCACCAGGGCGTCGTCGCCCGCGTCAAACCGGTAGCACTCACCCATTCGCTCGACGAAGTGCTGGAAAACATCAAAGGCCCGCCGCTACTGCTCATCCTCGATGGCATCACCGACCCGCACAACCTCGGCGCCATCATGCGCTCGGCCGACGCCTTCGGCGTACACGCCGTCATCGCGCCGAAAGACAACGCCGTCGGCATCAACGCCACCGTGGAAAAAGTCGCCTCCGGTGCCGCCGAAACCGTGCCCTACATCATGGTCACCAATCTGTCGCGCACCATAGAAGAACTCAAGGAACACAACATCTGGGTCATCGCCACCGACATGGACGGCGAGCTACCCCTGTCCAAAATCGACCTCAAGACCGGCATCGCCTGGGTGCTGGGCGCCGAAGGCACGGGCATCCGCCGCCTGGTCAAGCAAAACTGCGATCAGGTTGCGCGCATTCCCATCGGCGGCACCGTGGAAAGCCTCAACGTTTCGGTGTCGGCGGCGCTGTGTTTGTATGA
>JADMKH010000300.1:887-8473 GCA_018780025.1 Thiobacillus sp. | reverse complement strand
CCGCACCGACATGGTGGCATTCGTCCACGATGACATGGCCGTAGCGCTCGACCAATGGATTCACTTCGCCCTGCCGCGACAGGGACTGCATCACCGCGATATCGATCTTTCCTGTTGGCCTGGCCTTGCCGCCACCGATCGTGCCGATCGCGCTCTTGTCGAGGCAAAGAAAGGCTCGCAGTCGCTCCTGCCACTGTTTGAGCAACTCCATGCGATGCACCAGCACCAGCGTGTCCACACCGCGGTTGGCAATCATCGCTGCCGCGACAACCGTCTTGCCGAAGGCGGTAGGCGCGCACAGCACGCCGACGTCATGGCTCAGCATTTCCGCAACCGCCGATTGCTGATCCGGGCGCAACTTGCCGGCGAAGGTGGCTTCCAGCAGCTCGCCGCCGTACCGCTCATCGCGCAGCTCGCAGCGGATGCCGTTGTCTCTCAACAATGCCCGCGCGGCACCCAGGCAACCGCGCGGCAAGGCAATGTGCTGCGGATAGTTCTCCGCACTGCCGATCACGCGCGGCTTATCCCAGACCGACAGCCGCATCGCCTGCGCCTTGTAGAACGCCGGGTTCTGGAACGCGGCGAGGCGAATCAAGCGATTCGCCAGCGCCTGCGGCAACTGCGCTTTCTCGAAGTAGATGAGGTTGGCCAGCGTCACAGTGAGCGACTTGGGCATGGAAGACCCCAACGGCTCCCTCATCGCCGATATCGAACGCTGCCACGGCTTCGCCAGATCCTCTTCGTCGATGAATGTGACGTCCAGTGGATGTACCCCACCCGTAGCACGCAAAATGGTCGGCTCGATGTCGTGCGGTTCCATTGGCTGGATTGAAGCGAGGAATGCCCATTGGTCGTCGAATGGGCGCAGTTCCGCATCGACGAATACGCTGCAGCCGTTCTCGCGAGGCAGTTTCTGCAGCGGCAAGGCGACCAGGTTGCCAAAGCCACCCTTGGGCATCGTGTCCTGATTGGGGAACAGGCGGTCGTAGGACGCGAGCTTCAATTGCCGGGTGCGCGAGCAGGTATGGCTGATGATGGCCGTGCCCAGGCGGCGGGCATCGCGCGCCGGCACCCGGCCAGCGAAAAACACCCAGACGTGCGCCCCTTTGCCGGATCGTGAAATCTCGACCGCCGCCGGCACACCGAGTTCGGTACATGATTGCACGAAGGCCCGGGCATCTTCTCCCCACTCGGCTTCGTCGAAATCGATGGCGAGAAAATGACAGGTATCGTCCTCCAGCAGAGGATAGACGCCGACTGTGTGCTTGCCGGCCAGATGGCCGTACAGGACTGCATCCGACAGCGGGATCAGTACCCGGCTGCCGCAGTCCCCGCACTTGATGCGCGGCTTTTCGCAAACACCGGCGCGCCATTCGTTGGCGCAGGCCGGCGAGTAACCCGACCTGGCCGAAGTCTTGCCTTCCCAGCGGACCGGATAGACATCCGTGCGTCCCTGGAACAACCGGCGAAACAGCGCCACCTTCTCGTCCGTGGAAAGCCGCGAGGGCTCCGGCGTTGAAGCTGGCGGCACGGGCTCAGGCGGCGCGCGCCATTGAATACCGTTCGCTTCCAGCAGGGCGATCAATCGGGCGTTTTCAGCCTTCAACTCCAACAATGGATCGCGCTCAATCATGAACCCAGTACTCGGCAATCATTGTCCCGGACGATAGATTTCGGATACAGGAAGGATACAAATTTTCCGCCTGACATCCTATTTGTCGCGCAGTTCGTTTCTCCTCGAGGGACGAATTGAGCGAAAAACATCGATATTTACCGCGCAGTAAATATGAACCGGAACGCCACTACGAAATACACAAGCTCACCGGAATGCCTTTAGTTTGTAGGCCGTTCTTGTTTGGTTTTACCGTCTGAGGTCACACGGACACAACGGTAAACGCAGATGCCGGGATTTTAAGGACAAATCTACCGTCAGGTTTACCGTCAAATCTTCGCGCTGTATGCACGATCCGCTGACACGATGACAAGCGCGAAGCCTTTCGACATCAATCGCTTACCGCCGAAAATCTGCGCAATTGACGATGTGTCCGTAGCGATCTTCCAAAACCAGCAAGTCCATGATAGTGCTTAAGAAAATCCTGTAACTTCGCATGCTACTCACTCCCACTCGATCGTCGCCGGCGGTTTGCCGCTGATGTCATAGACGACGCGGTTGATGCCGCGCACTTCGTTGATGATGCGGTTGGAGACTTTTCCGAGCAGGGTGTAAGGCAGTTCGGCCCAGTGCGCGGTCATGAAGTCGCTGGTGACGACGGCGCGCAGGGCGACGACGTAATCATAGGTACGGCCGTCACCCATGACGCCGACGGATTTCACCGGCAGGAACACGGCGAAGGCCTGGCTGGTTTTCTCGTACCAGCCGGAGGCGCGCAGTTCTTCGATGAAGATGGCGTCGGCCCGTCTAAGCAGCTCGGCGTATTCGCGCTTCACTTCGCCGAGGATACGCACGCCCAGCCCCGGCCCCGGGAAGGGGTGGCGGTAGACCATGTCGTGCGGCAGTCCCAGCGCAACGCCGAGCTCGCGCACTTCGTCCTTGAACAGTTCGCGCAGCGGCTCAAGCAGTTTCAGATGCAGTGTATCGGGCAGGCCGCCGACGTTATGGTGGCTCTTGATGGTGTGCGCCTTCTTGCTTTTGGCGCTGGCCGATTCGATCACGTCGGGATAGATGGTGCCCTGCGCCAGCCATTTGGCTTTCGGCAGTTTCTCGGCTTCTTCCTGGAACACGTGGACGAATTCGCGGCCGATGATCTTGCGCTTCTGCTCGGGGTCGGCCACGCCCGCAAGCGCGTCCATGAAACGATCGCGTGCATCGACGTGAATGACCTTGACGCCGAGGTTGTCGGCGAAGGTCTGCATCACCTGCTCGGCCTCGTTCAGGCGCAACAGGCCATTGTCGACGAAGACGCAGGTGAGCTGATTGCCGATGGCGCGGTGCAGCAGCGCGGCGACCACCGAGGAATCGACGCCGCCGGACAGCCCCAGGATCACTTCGTCGCTGCCGACTTCGGAACGCACGCGGCCAATCGCCTCATCGACGTAGTCGGGCATGTTCCAGTCGCCCGCGCAACCGCACAGCTCGCGCACAAAGCGGTCAAGCAGGGTTTTACCCTGCAGGGTATGGGTGACTTCGGGATGGAACTGCACGCCGTAAAACTTGCGCGCATCGTCGGCCATGCCCGCAATCGGCGTGGCGGCGTTGGATGCCATCACCTTGAATCCAGGCGGCAAGGCGGTGACCTTGTCGCCGTGGCTCATCCACACATCGAGCAGGCCATGGCCTTCATCATTGACGCGATCCTGGATTTCGCGCAACAGCGCGGTATGACCGCGCGCACGGATTTCCGCGTAACCGAATTCACGCTTGGCAGCCGATTCGACCTTGCCGCCGAGTTGCGCCGCCATGGTTTGCATACCGTAGCAAATGCCCAACACCGGCACGCCCAATTCAAATACAACCTGCGGTGCGCGCGGCGTTTCCTCCTCGTACACCGAATTCGGCCCACCGGAAAGAATGATGCCCGCTGGCGCAAATTCACGCACGAATGCTTCGGTCATGTCGTGGGGATGCAATTCGCAATACACCCCCGCTTCGCGCACACGGCGTGCAATCAGCTGGGTGTATTGGGAGCCAAAATCAAGGATGAGAATTTTCTGGTGCATTGCAGGGGTCAGGGGTCAGGGGTCAGGGGTCAGGGGGATATAAAGAAAAAGCCACGCGCCGCGTGACTTTTCCTGACACCTGAATCCTGACCCCTGGTCACTATTCAACACGATAATTCGGTGCTTCTTTCGTGATCTGCACATCGTGCACATGCGATTCGCGTACACCAGCCGAGGTGATCTCGACGAATTCGGCCTTGGCGTGCATGTCTGCGATGGTGGCCACGCCGAGGTAACCCATGCTGGAGCGCAGGCCGCCCATCAGTTGATGGATCACGCCCAGCGCACTGCCCTTGTAGGGCACGCGGCCTTCAATCCCTTCGGGTACGAGCTTCTCGGCACTCTTCTCGTTGTCCTGGAAGTAACGGTCGCTGGAACCCTGCTGCATCGCACCCAACGAACCCATGCCGCGATAGGATTTATACGAACGTCCCTGGAACAATTCAACTTCGCCCGGCGCTTCTTCGCTGCCGGCCAAAAGGCCGCCGAGCATGACGCAACTGGCACCGGCTGCAATCGCCTTGGCGATGTCGCCGGAATAGCGGATGCCACCGTCGGCAATCACGCCAACGCCGCTGCCTGCCAATGCGGCTGCCACGTTGGCCACTGCGGTGATTTGCGGCACGCCCACCCCCGCAACCATACGCGTGGTGCAGATGGAACCGGGACCAATACCAACCTTGACTGCATCCGCACCGTGTTCGACCAATGCCGCCGCAGCCGATGCCGTGGCGATGTTGCCGCCGATGACCTGCACGTCGGGAAAATTCTGCTTGACCCAGCGCACCCGCTCGAGCACGCCCTTGGAATGACCGTGCGCCGTATCCACCGTGATGATATCGACCCCGGCGGCCACCAGCGCAGCCACGCGTTCCTCGGTGCCTTCGCCGGTGCCCACTGCAGCGCCTACGCGCAGGCGACCCATCGCGTCCTTGCACGCCAGCGGATGTTCGCTGGATTTTTGAATATCCTTGACGGTAATCAGGCCGCACAGCTCGAACGCATTGTTCACCACCAGCACGCGCTCCAAGCGGTGTTTGTGGAGCAGCCCCATCGCCTCATCGAGGTTGGCGCCTTCCTGCACCGTCACCAGTCTATCTTTCGGCGTCATGATGTTGGCCACCGGCTGATCGAGACTGGTTTCGAAGCGCAGGTCGCGATTGGTCACAATGCCGACCACCTTGCCGCCATCGATCACTGGCAGGCCGGAAATGCGCTTCGCGCGGGTAATTTCGAGCACCTGGCGCACCGTCATCTGCGGCGCGACGGTAATCGGATCCTTGACCACGCCGGACTCAAAACGCTTGACCGCCAGCACCTGTGCCGCCTGCATTTCGATATTCATGTTCTTGTGAATGATGCCCACGCCGCCTTCCTGCGCCAGCGCAATCGCCAGACGCGCCTCGGTCACCGTATCCATGGCGGCGGACAACAACGGAAGATTCAGGGTGATAGTGCGAGTCAGCTGCGTGGACAGGCTGACTTCACGGGGCAGGATAGCAGAATGGGCGGGAACGAGCAGTACGTCGTCGAACGTCAGCGCTTTTTGCAGAACACGCATGGGCTTTCCTTCATAGCAAAGCGGAATTATACGCGCGCGCCTGTCGCCGCACAAACCAGAACGGGCTCCCACCGCGCTTGGTTGTAATCTACCAATCCATTTGCATGCTCACAGGTTGACTCCTTGGCTCGATGCGGCTAACTTTGCCACCAGCATCAAAAAAAGCTGCTGGGGCGCGTGGTTCGACTGCCCACCCCTGAACGCCATACAACTCGAGGAGATAAAACAATGTCCAAAGTTTTACTTGCACTGACTTCCGCTGCCCTGCTGGGTCTGTCTGGTTGCGCCGACCTGTATATCAACAAGTCTGGCAGCGCACCCGCAAAATCGGCCGCAGCCACCATCAGCGCCGAAGCGCAGGCCGCGCTCACCGCTGCCCAGGCTGACGTCAAGGCCGCCAAGGCCAAGAACGCGCTGTGGACGACCGCAGACAGCGCGCTCAAGGCCGCGGAAGCGGCTGCCGCAAAAGGCGATAGCGCCACCGTGCTGAAGGAAGCCAAGCTGGCCAGCAATCAGGTCCAGAAAGGTCTGGCACAACTCAACTACCCGATGCTCAAAGTCGGCGACTAAGTTAGTCTGCTACGGCAACAAGGCCTTCCGGACGCGTTCCGGAAGGCCTTTTGTTTTTGGGCAAACGGCTCATGCCACCCCCGGGTTCCCGGACGCAGCCTCACCCCCGCCCTTCCTGGTGACCTTGCCTTCTTCCGCACGTTTGCGGCGAACCTCCTTCGGGTCGGCAATCAGCGGACGATAGATTTCCACGCGGTCCTTGTCGCGCACTATCTCGTCCAGTTTGACCAGCTTGCTGAAAATGCCCACTTTGTTTTTGGTCAAATCAATTTCCGGGAAGGCCTCCAATACGCCAGAAGCACGAATAGCCGCTTCCACTGTCGCGCCTTCTGCCAGCCGCACCTGCATCAGGGCTTGCACATCGGGTAGCGCGTAGACCACTTCGACATTGACAGGCGCTGTACTCATAGGGGAAACATCACATCGGCGCGACGCACGAACGCATCGACGAAGGTATTGGTGATATGACTGAAAACAGGCGCCAGGATCGTTTCCAGCACGCGGCTGGAAAACATGTATTGCAAGCGGAACTCGATCTTGCAGGCCTCATCTCCCAGCGGAATAAATGCCCAATCCCCTTCCAGTTCCGAAAAAGGTCCATCCAGCAGCTTGATTTTCATCTCACGCGGATAGATTTTGGCATTCTCGGTAGTAAAGCTCTGGCGTATGCCCATGTAGGCAATATGGATCGTGGCAACGGTACGATGCGCATCCCGTGTTTTCAGCTCGGAGCCGCCGCACCAGGGCAGGAAAACAGGGTAATTCTCAATCCGGTCCACCAGTTCAAACATGCGTTCTGGGGGGTGCGCCACCAGCACACTTTTTTCCACATGCGCCATGAAATACCTAAAGCCTTGTAAAATCAAGAATTGTACGCAAGCCCGCACGCCATGAGCATCGCCGACAACAAAAAAGCCTTTCACGATTATTTCATCGAAGAAAAATTCGAAGCCGGACTCGTCCTGGAAGGCTGGGAAGTCAAGGCGATACGCGCCAGCCGCGTACAATTGAAAGAGGCTTATGTCATCGTCAAACATGGCGCGGTTTACCTGATTGGCTGTCACATCAGCCCGCTGCTTACTGCCTCCACCCATATCCACCCCGATCCGACCCGCTCGCGCAAGCTGCTGCTGCATGCGGCTGAAATCAGCAAACTGATTGGCAAAACCGAGCGTGCAGGTTTCACGTTGATCCCGCTCAACATGCATTTTTCAAAAGGACGGATCAAACTCGACATAGGCTTGGCAAAAGGCAAAAAGGAACATGACAAGCGAGCAACAGAGAAAGATCGCGAGTGGCAACGTGAAAAGCTGCGTCTGGTTCGCGCCCACCAAACCTGAGATGTGACATAAAACTGACAAACGGAGGCATTATTGATCCGGCACGTATTAAACGGGATTGCATGTGTAGGTCGGCAAAGTATTGCCGACCTACTCCCTCTCTCGGATAAATGATGCCGGATCAATAGTCCACTTATCGGTCACCGCAAGGAAAACATTGCGTCGAAATCTCGACTATAATCTGTCAACATATCAACAAGCGAGGACAACCCTGATGTCAGCACTGCCTGTTTATCAAGTTGAGTTCATTCCGCTGGAACGTCGTTTGGGCGACCGTCGCGTTGCCCCCCGCGATTCTGTATTGCCTCCCCAAATCACGGCTGACCGCCGCAATGCCTCGGGACGACCCAGCGAAACCCTGGGACGGCGCGGCGAAGACCGTTTGTTCGCAACCCTGAAAGTCGTATAGGGCTTGCAGGAACCGGGCGCATGGCGCC
>JADMKH010000300.1:367-877 GCA_018780025.1 Thiobacillus sp. | reverse complement strand
CTGTGGCCACCAAGGCCCGCCATCGTTTCAAACCTACCCACACCGCGTTACACCACGCTTCGCAACGAATCCGGGGCTTTTGGCCGCTGGTTTATCCGAAATCCTCCCGACACAAGCCCAAGGATTTTGCGGCCGCTGGCTGCAGCCGTGAGAAAATCGCATCAGTTTCACCGCATTCACGCGCATTTTCCTGAAAGTTGAGCTCCCTTGCCGCCCGCCCCTGTAACTGAACTGCATACCTTTGATGAGGTGATCGACGTCCGCTCTCCCGGCGAATTTGCTGAAGATCACATCCCCGGTGCCATCAATCTGCCCGTGCTCGACGATGCCGAGCGAGCACGTGTCGGCACCTTGTACAAGCAGGTCTCGTCGTTCGAAGCCAAGAAAATGGGCGCGGCGTTGGTGTCGCGCAATATCGCGCGCTCCCTCGAAAGCCATTTTGCCGACAAGCCCAAATCCTACCGCCCGCTGGTGTATTGCTGGCGCGGCGGCAGTCGCAGCGGTTCATTG
>JADMKH010000300.1:0-357 GCA_018780025.1 Thiobacillus sp. | reverse complement strand
ATTGGCTCACATTCTGCAAAAAATCGGCTTCCCCGCCATGCAACTCGATGGCGGCTACAAGGCCTACCGGCGACATGTCATTAGCGAACTGGCTCGCCTGCCAGCGTTATTTTTCTATCGCGTGGTGTGTGGAACGACGGGAAGCGGGAAAAGCCGCCTGCTCCTGGAACTGGAGAAAGCGGGTGCACAAGTGCTGGATCTTGAAGTGCTGGCGGCTCACCGCGGTTCTTTACTTGGCGCGCTGCCGGATCAGCCGCAGCCTCCGCAGAAAAGCTTCGAAAGCGCTATCTGGGCTGCGCTTTCCCGCTTTGATCCCCAGCGTACGGTGTACGTAGAGTCCGAAAGCAAGAAAGTCGG
>JADMKH010000047.1 GCA_018780025.1 Thiobacillus sp. | reverse complement strand
TTGAGGTGGATATCAGCAAGATAGAATCGGGCGCGCTTCTGACGGTCGAGTGGCAGGGCAAACCCGTCTGGGTGGTGAATCGCTCACCGGAAATGCTGGCTTTGCTCGGCAAACACGACGAACAGCTTACCGATGCGCAAAGCGAGCAACCCCAACAACCCCCGTACTGCAAAAACCCGACTCGCTCGATCAAGAAAGAGTATCTGGTGGCGATCGGTATATGCACCCACCTCGGTTGCTCGCCCACTTACCGCAAGGATATTGGTGCGGCCGACCTCGGTGCAGATTGGCCCGGCGGCTTCTTCTGCCCGTGTCATGGTTCGAAATTCGATCTTGCGGCGCGCGTGTTCAAGAACGTGCCGGCACCGACCAATCTGAAGATTCCGCCTCATCAATACCTCAGCGACGCCAAACTGCTGATCGGTGTAGACGCAAAAGGAGCTTAAATAAATGTCTGCCCTGCAAAAAGTGATGGGTTGGGTCGATGACCGCTTCCCGCTCACCGCCACATATAAGGCGCATCTGTCCGAATACTACGCGCCCAAGAACTTCAACTTCTGGTACTTCTTTGGCTCGCTGGCGCTTCTGGTGCTGGTGCTGCAGATCGTCACCGGTATTTTCCTGACCATGAACTACAAGCCGGATGCAGAGCTCGCTTTTGCGTCGGTTGAGTACATCATGCGCGATGTCGAATGGGGGTGGCTGATCCGCTACATGCATTCCACCGGCGCGTCGATGTTCTTCGTTGTGGTGTACCTGCATATGTTCAGGGGTTTGATGTACGGCTCGTACCGCAAGCCGCGCGAACTGATCTGGATTTTCGGTGTGCTGATTTATCTGGCGCTGATGGCGGAAGCCTTCCTGGGCTATCTGTTGCCCTGGGGTCAGATGTCATTCTGGGGCGCCCAGGTGATCGTGAACCTGTTTGCCGCTGTGCCCTTCATTGGTGAAGACCTGTCGATCTGGATTCGCGGCGACTTCGTCATTTCAGATGCCACGCTGAACCGCTTCTTCGCGTTTCACGTGATTGCGCTGCCGCTGGTGCTGATTGCGCTGGTCGCGGTTCACCTGGTGGCGCTGCACGAAGTGGGTTCCAACAACCCGGACGGCGTCGAGATCAAGAAGCACAAGGATCCCGTCACGCATATCCCGCTTGATGGCATTCCATTCCATCCGTACTACACGGTGAAGGACATCGTCGGCGTGATCGTCTTCCTGATGGTGTTCTCTGCGATCCTGTTCTTTGCGCCGGAGATGGGGGGCTACTTCCTTGAGGCAGCCAACTTTATTCCTGCCGATCCGCTGAAGACGCCCGAGCACATTGCACCCTTGTGGTACTTCACCCCGTTCTACGCGATTCTGCGCGCTGTGCCGCCGATGTTCGGCTCGCAGTTCCCGGGCGTGGTGGCGATGGGCTTGTCGATCGTATTCCTGTTCTTCCTGCCCTGGCTCGATCGCAGCAAGGTCAAGTCGATCCGTTATCGCGGTCCGATCTACAAGGTCATGCTCGCACTGTTCATCGTGTCGTTCATCGGTCTGGGCTACCTCGGTCTGCTGCCGTCGACTCCGATTGCCACGATTTTCGCGCAGATTTTCTCCGTGATTTATTTCCTGTTTTTCCTGTTGATGCCCTGGTATACCTCGATCGACAAAACCAAACCGGAACCGGAAAGGGTGACTGGCTAAATGAAACGCTTGAAGAATTTTATTTTCCTGTTGGCCGCAGCGCCTGTCGTTGCCTTTGCCTCGGGACCGGCCGTGCCCCTCGACAAGGCACCGGTCAACCTGTCGGACCAGGATTCGCTGCAACGTGGTGCACGCCTGTTCGTGAACTACTGTCTGAATTGCCACAGCGCCTCGTCCATGCGCTACACGCGCTTGCAGGACCTGGGATTGACCGAAGAGCAGATCAAGGAGAACCTGCTGTTTGCAGCCGAGAAGCCGGGCGAGACCATGAAGGTTGGCATGGACAAAAAGGATGCCAAGACCTGGTTTGGTGCAACGCCTCCCGACTTGAGCGTGATTGCACGTTCGCGTGGGGCAGACTGGCTCTATACCTACCTGCGCAGCTTCTACCGTGACGATTCGCGCCCGACCGCCTGGAACAACGCCGTGTTTGACAAAGTGGGGATGCCGCACGTGCTCTGGGATCTGCAGGGTGAAATGGTGGCCGTCCACAAGAAAGAGGGCGAGCATGAAGTCATCGAGCGACTGGAACTGGTCAAACCCGGCAGCGTCACGCTCGCCGAGTACGATGCCATGGTCGGTGATCTGGTCAACTACCTGGTATGGATGGGTGAGCCCGAGCAACTCAAGCGCAAGCAGCTTGGTTTGATCGTTCTGGCATTTCTGGCGTTCTTCTTTGTGGTGGCGTATTACCTGAAGAAAGAGTTCTGGAAAGACGTTCACTGATTCCAGCCGTAACGTTCAGCCAACAGCCGGACTGTGTCCGGCTGTTGGCGTTTTAAGTATCAAACACACGCAACACCATAGGGAGCCCCCGTCATGATGACTTTATATTCCGGCAGTACCGATCCATATAGCCACCGCTGCCGCATAGTCCTGTTCGAAAAGGATATGGATTTCGAAATCATTGATGTCGACATGCACAACAAGCCCGAAGAAGTGGCCAGCATCAGCCCCAGTGGCAAGATGCCAGTGCTGATCGAGCGTGATCTGGTCTTGACCGAATCGAACATCATCAATGAATACATCGACGAGCGGTTTCCCCACCCGCAGCTGATGCCGCCGGATCCCGTCATGCGCGCACGCGCACGACTCGTACTGTTCAATTTTGAACATGACCTGTTCACCCACGTCAACACGCTGGAACACAGCCTGGGAAAAGGTTCGGACAAGGCTCGCCAGGAAATCCGCGACAGCATTTCGCAGCTGACACCCATTCTGACCAAGCAGAAGTATCTGATGAACGACGAATTCTCCATGCTCGACGTGGCCATTGCGCCACTGTTGTGGCGTCTTGAGCATTACGGCATCGACTTGCCCAAAGTCGCTGCACCGGTACTCAAGTATCGCGAGCGCCTGTTCAGCCGGCCGGCATTCATCAACGCATTGACGCCGACTGAAAAAGCGTTGCGCAAATAACAGGCAGGCACCCTTGGCCGAGCTTTCCACCAAGCCCTACCTGATTCGCGCACTGCACCAATGGTGCGTCGACTCAGGCTACACGCCGCAATTGCTCGTTGCGGTGGATAGTCGCACGCGCGTACCGATGGCCTACGTGAAGGACGGCCAGATCGTGATGAATATCAGTGATGGCGCGACGCGCAATCTCATGCTCGATAACGACTGGATCCAGTTCTCGGCCCGGTTCGGCGGCGTCTCGCATGAGATTTCCATTCCCGTGGACCGCGTTGCCGCCATCTTTGCGCGAGAGAATGGACAGGGCCTGCATTTCGAGCCTACTGAATCAGCGGGGGCCACTGGCCCGGATGATTCACCTCCGTCGGGTGGCACGCCCGTCCCGCCGAAAGCGAAGCCGACGTTAAAGGTCGTGAAGTAAGTCTTTCAAACATGCGTGCGGCATCGCTATAATGTCGCCCGTTGCCGCTTTAGCTCAGGGGTAGAGCAACCGCCTTGTAAGCGGTAGGTCGTCAGTTCAAATCCGACAAGCGGCACCATACTCCAGCGCAGCAGCGCCGCCATCGGCCCCCTGCGGGCTTACTCTATACCCAGTCGCTCCAGCCGGTAGCGCAGGCTGCGGAATGTCACACCCAGCACACGGGCAGCCGCCGTTTTATTGAAGCGGGTCTGTTCCAGTGCTTCCAGTATCGCGGTCCGTTCCTGTTGATCGAGATAATCCTGCAAGGGATATTTGCTGCCCGAGGTTTCGGGCGCTATGCCGACGCTGGGCGTCAGATTAAGATCGGCGGCGGTGATGAGGTGGTTTTCGCAGAGGGCCAGTGCGCGTTCCAGTGTGTTTTCCAACTCCCGGACGTTGCCGGGAAACGCGTAATCCCGCAGAGCTTTTTCGGCTTCCGTGTCCAGTCTGGCGTGTCCGGGGCCGAGTTTTTCGAGTAGAAAACGCGCTATTTCGGGAATGTCTTCGGCGCGTTCGCGCAAGCTGGGCATGCACAGATCGATGACGTTGAGGCGGTAATACAGATCCTGTCGAAAGCGCCCCTCTTCCACCAGCCGGGCCAGGTTCTGGTGGGTCGCGCTGATGATGCGGACATCAATGGGCTCTTCCTGGGTAGCGCCTACCTTGCGCACCTTTTTTTCCTGCAACACGCGCAGTAGCTTGACCTGCATGGACAGCGGCAAATCGGCGACCTCGTCCAGAAATAACGTGCCACCGTCCGCCGCCTGAAAAAAGCCATCGCGATCGGTATCCGCGCCTGTGAAGGCGCCTTTGCGATATCCGAAGAATTCACTTTCCATCAGGGTTTCGGGGATGGCGCCACAGTTGACCGCGACAAACGGATGATCTGAGCGCGTACCCAACTGGTGAACGAGTCGAGCGGCAAGCTCCTTGCCGCTGCCCGATTCTCCTGCGATGTGGACCGGTGCCTGAGTGCGCGCCAGCTTCGCTATGCGGGTACGTATATCTTCCATGGCGCCTGACCGGCCGATCAGCTGGCGGGCGGGATCATTGGTTTGCATCTCCGGGACTTTGAGCGCGGATTTGATCAGCGTGCGCAACTGATCGAGGGCGACGGGCTTGGCGAGGTAGTCGAAAGCCCCCGCCTTGAGTGCCGCGACGGCATTGCCGGCATTGCCATAGGCTGTAATGACAGCCACGGGCACCGGCTGGGGCAGCGCACTGGCGCACGCAATGACGTCGAGGCCTTCGCCGTCTGGCAGTCTCATATCAGTCAGGCAGAGGTCATAGGGTGTTTTGGCGAGACGGGCTCGCGCCTCGGTCACGCTGGCGGCCCGATCCGTCTCCAGCCCCATTTTGACGAGGGTCAGTTCCATCAGGTCGAGCAGATCCGGTTCGTCATCGACGAGCAGGATGCGGGGCGAGGGTGTCATTAAGCGGCCCTCCTGATCGCCAGACGAAAACAGGCGCCGTGCGGGACCGGAAGGCCAGTCAGTTCCGCATGATTGGCCTCGGCGAGTTCGCGCGCCAGGAATAACCCGAGTCCTGTTCCCTGTGAGTCAGTCGTGAAGAAGGGTTCAAAAAGCTTGCCTTGATGTTCCACCGATACGCCGGGCCCGTCATCCTCAATGTCGATCAGGACACGTTCTTCCTCTGTGTGCATTCGAATACGGATGCTTCCAGATTGCCTCTGGCAGAATCGCCAGGCGTTCCGAAGCAGGTTCCACATAATCTGGCGCAAATGGTCAGGGTCGAACTGGAAAGTGGCAGTTGAGTCCATGTTCACTATGACGGCGTCGGGGCGGATTTCTTCAGTTTGCCGCAGTTCATGGATCAGGTTCGCAAGGGTGGTGCCGTCAAACAGGATGGGCCTGAGGCGGTCTCGCCGGTTCAGTGTCAATACTTCCTCGACCAGTCGGTCCAGTCGCCGAGCGTTGTTTTCGATGATTGCGGCCAGGCGCGCCTGCGCGCTATCGCGCGTGTCCTCAGCCAGCAATTGAGCCGCATGGCTGATGGCCGAGAGCGGGTTTCGAATCTCGTGTGCGATATTGGCGGTAAGCCGTCCCAACGCGGCGAGCTTGAGCCGTTGTGCCGCCTGCTCCGCCTGATTTTGGTCTTCCAGCACCCATACCTGGCTTTCATCAGGCGTGGCGAGCGGGATGCTGCGTATACGCAGCCGGGCGCCGGGCGTAGTCACGGAGACGGATTTGCCTGGCTTGATCTGCTTGGACAGCACCCGCGACAGTTCTGGCGCGTAAGCCTCGATATGCGTGACGCCAGGTCGTATGGGCGCGGGATTTCCGAGCAGGGTGATCGCGCGTGGATTGGCGTGCCGAATGATTCCATTGCCCTGTATGGCCAATAGGCCGTCGGGGGAATTCTCGATGGCAACGGCATTGATGCGATTGAGCACGGCCAGTTCGTCAGCCTGGTGTTGTGCCAGGCGTTCCGAGCGCAGTGCGCGTCGCGTGAGCTCATGCGCCAGCCAGCCGATTACAAAATACCCTGCGCACAAGACACCGACCTGGAAAAAATTATCAAACCCGGTGCGGCCGCCCAGTACGCTAAAGCTGTGCTGCAACAGCAGCGCGATCGAGGCCATGGCGGCATAGAGCAAGGTCAGTCGTCCGCTCCCCACGAGCCCACCCGAAGCGATGGAGATCACCAGCAGCAAGCCCAGGGCGTTCGCCAAGCGGTCGCTGGTTGCCATCAGCAACATCACGAAAATGATGTCTGACAGGATATGCGCGCTAAGCTGGATCTGGAAACCGGGCCAGCGTGCCCGGATGCCGAGGACAAACAGCGCGGCGACGACCAGGTAGGCGTAGGCAAATCCCTGGAAATGTGTTCCCGCCCCCGAGCGGAACCAATCGGAATCGGTGAATACCGTGCCGGCGAATACCAGGGCCATAGCCAGCGTCAGACGATAGAGATTGAAATAATCAAGACTGCGCCAGTGCGACGCGAAGTAGCCAGGTGTGGCGGGACGCGGCGAACTGGCAGCCGCGGAAATCATGATTGGCCTAGTTTTTGGTGCTCAGCCGTACAGTAAAACGCGTCATGCGAATAAATGGCCTCGCTGCGGGGCAGATTGACGCCGCAATACGCGCATTTCACCATGGTTTCGGCTGTTGGTGTGCTGGCATCCCCGGGCGGCGTGTCAAACGAACGCTTAAAGCCGCGTATCAGCCCCCACACCACCAGCCCGATGCCAATCAGCAATAAGATTTTGAGCACGTTCATCCCCGAAAATGGCCCCCAGAATAGCATGGCAGCACGCGAGGTTCGCGGCTGAATGCAGTCGGGGCAGTTTGCGCGCGGGCCATCTGTGGGAAATTCCATAGGGCACTTCCAGCAGGCGCTGCAAACGCATGCCGAAACGCGGGCTTGACGTGTCCGTCGTGTCAGAAACTGTATCCCGGTTGGTGGCGGATCGGTTATCCCGGCGTGCCTTGGTGTACCATTTAAGCCATGTGGCGTTTGAAAATGCTGAAATAAGAGGAGTCATGGATGACTGACGGTCTGACAAGAAATGTGGCATTGAGTGTTGCGCTGCTTGCACTGGTCACAGCAGGATGCGATTCCAGGCAAAAAGGGGTCTCGACTGAAGCCAAGCCGGCGATGGAAGTGGCGGCGAAGGTCAATGGAACTGAACTGCCTGCCGCGCAGGTCGAACAGGTCGCCAAGCGCTTGGGCAACCCCGATGCAGACGTGCCCGCCGCCGCCAGGCTGCAGGCCGCCCGGAGTCTGGTCGACCTGGAAGTGGCTGCGCAAAAGGCTGTAACGGACAAACTCGATCAGGATCCCGAGGTGGTGCAGGCGCTGGACATCGCGCGGCGCCAGGTTCTTGCCGAGGCGTACATGAATCGCAAACTGGGCAAGTCGGTTGAACCCAGCGAGGCCGAGGTGACCGCATACTACGATCAGCATCCTGAGCTGTTTGCCAAACGCAAGATTTACCGCCTCCAGGAGCTTTCGATCAAGGCGGGACCGGAGAAGCAGGAGGCGATACGCGCGCAGCTGGCAGCGTCTAAAACACTCAACGACTTTGCCGCATGGCTCCAGCGCGAGAATTTGCCCGTTAAGGTGGGTGAGGGCGTGAAAGCGGCTGAACAGCTTCCGCTGGAACTCCTGCCCAAGCTGGCCCAAATGCCGAATGGCCAGGCGCTCGTGGTGAATTCGCCCGATGGCTTGCTGGTCATCGTGCTGGCCGATTCGAAATTGCAGCCCGCTACGCTTGAACAGGCCAAGCCCGCCATTGCGCGCCTGCTTCAGAATCAAACGCGCCAGAACGCCGCGAAGGCCGAACTGGACGCGTTGAAAGCACACGCCAAGATTGAATACCTCGGCAAGTTTGCCGAGGCGGGCAAGCAGGCCCCGCCCCCTGCTGCAGGCGGAACCAGACCCGTCGATTCGGCCGCCCCGCCCGCAAATGACGATCCCGCTAGCAAAGCCGCAACAGAAAACAAGTAAACAAGTAAACGAAGACAGGCTGTTCCCCGAAGCGACAGCCAGTCGTGTGTGTGCTGTCAGCGTGCAGGCTGCCCAAATCTTCCAAGCCGTTCGACCGCTATGCGGTGAGCGGCGCCGGGTATAGCCCTACACGTTTATTCAACCCATCTTCAAATTTGAAAACCTGTGAATAAGAAAGCATTGATCACCGGCGTCACCGGCCAGGACGGCGCCTACCTTGCCGAATTTCTGCTGGGCAAAGGCTACGAAGTGCACGGCATCAAGCGCCGCACCTCGCTGTTCAACACCGACCGCATCGACCACCTGTACGAAGGCCCCGAAGTCACCAAGCGCAAGTTCATCCTGCACCACGGCGACCTCACCGACAGCTCCAGCCTCATCCGCATCATCCAGCAAGTCCAGCCCGACGAAATCTACAACCTCGCCGCGCAGTCGCATGTTGCCGTCAGCT
>JADMKH010000258.1:2736-8488 GCA_018780025.1 Thiobacillus sp. | reverse complement strand
TCCAGGTTGAAAAGGACGAACGCGGCAACAAGGGCGCAGCCCTCACCACCTACGTTTCGCTGGCCGGCCGCTATGTCGTGCTGATGCCGACCAACCCGCGCGGCGGTGGCGTCTCGCGCCGCATCGAAGGCGAAGACCGCAACGAACTGCGCGACACCCTGGCGCAGCTCGACATCCCCGAAGGCATGAGCCTGATCGCCCGCACCGCCGGCATCGGCCGCACCGCCGAGGAATTCCAGTGGGACCTGAACTACCTGCTGAGCCTGTGGAAAGCCATCGACGGCGCCTCCACCTCGCAAAAAGGCGCGTTCCTGATCTATCAGGAAGGCAGCCTGGTCATCCGCGCCATCCGCGACTATTTCTCGGCAGACATCGGCGAAATCCTGATCGACACCGAAGATATCTACGAACAGGCGCAGCAGTTCATGGCGCACGTGATGCCGGACAACGTCGGCAAGATCAAGCTCTACCACGACGACGTGCCGCTGTTCTCGCGTTTCCAGATCGAACACCAGATCGAGTCGGCGTATTCGCGTCAGGTCAACCTGCCGTCCGGCGGCGCAATCGTGATCGACCACACCGAAGCGCTGGTGTCGGTCGACGTCAACTCGGCGCGCGCCACCAAGGGCAGCGACGTCGAGCAGACCGCCTACAACACCAACCTCGAAGCGTCCGACGAAATCGCCCGTCAGATGCGCCTGCGCGACCTCGGCGGTTTGATCGTGATCGATTACATCGACATGGAAAACCCCAAGAACCAGCGCGAAGTCGAAAATCGCCTGCGCGATGCGCTGCATCACGACCGCGCCCGCGTGCAGACCGGCAAGATCTCGCGCTTTGGCCTGCTCGAAATGTCGCGTCAGCGCTTGCAGCCTTCGCTCGGCGAAACCAGCTACACCCCCTGCCCGCGCTGCCACGGCACCGGCCATATTCGCGGCAGCGAATCGTCGGCGCTGCACATCCTGCGTATCCTGGGTGAAGAGGCAATGAAGGAAAACACCGGCGCGGTGCATGTGCAACTGCCGGTCGATGTCGCCACTTTCCTGCTCAACGAAAAGCGTGTCGATATCCACACCATCGAAACGCGCCTCAAGGTGAATGTGGTGTTGATCCCCAACATCCACATGGAAACGCCGCACTACACGATTACCCGACTGCGTCACGACGAACTCAATCTGCGCGACGCGGCCGAGCCGAGCTACAAGATGGTGGCCCTGCCGGAAGCGGATTCGGGCAATCAGGCAGAACCCGCGGCCATCCCGGTGCGCCAGGAAGCGGCGGTCAAATCCATTGCACCGGCGCAGCCTGCCCCGTCAGCGCGCCCGCTTGTTCCGGCCGCGCCACAAGCCGAGGGAAGTCTGTTCGGTCGTATTTTTGGCTGGTTCAAGAGCCGCACCGACGACACGCCAGCAACCGTAGCAGCCCCTGCAGCCACACCCACTCCGGCGCGTCGCGAGCGCACCAACGAACAACGCGATCGCAAACCGGGGCAGCGTCGCGGCCGCGGCGAAGGGCGCAACGGAGAGGGGCGTGGCGAAGGCCGTAACGATTCCCGCCCACAAGGCACACGTCAGGCCGAACCGCGTCAGAAAGACACCCGTGCAGAGGGTGCCAACGCTGAATCAGCCCGGCCTCCCCGCCAGCCGCGTCAACCCAAGCCCCGCCTGGAAGCCGAATCCGCTCCGCAAGCAGCCGGTTTGGTTGATGCGCCACACGAGGCAGGCGGCGAAGAAAAACGAGAGCCACGCAGTCGGCGCGGACGCGGCAATCGCCGTCCGCGTGATGCCCGTCCGGAAATCGCAGGAGAAGGTGCTCAGGATGCAGCACTTGAAACGGGTGGAAATAACGCACCTGCCACATACCATGGCACAGTTGAAGTTGCCGGCGCACTCAAGGCTGCACCCGCGCCTGTTCAACCCACTCAGCAAGCTTTTCAGCTGGACGCTGCGCATACGCCAAGCGCGCAAGCCCCGGCAGCCATGGCAGCCTCACCCGCCAACACGACCCATTTTCAGCAGGTCGAAACCCGGGGAGTGGCGACTAACACGACTGAAGCCGGCGAATCGAGCCGTCCGCGCCGCCGTCGTCGTCCCGCGGCCAAACCGGAAGCCGAGGCGGTCAGCCTGATGCAGGTGGAAACCAGTGCGCCTGTGGCACGCGTCAGCGAGACGCCCACAGCAGATGCACCGCATCCCACCCGCCGCCGTACCCGCCCACCGGTGAGCACGACACAGGAACCGCTGATCCAGGTGGAAACTCAGGACAAATAACGACCTGACCCACCCACAAACAAGGGCCGCAATTAGCGGCCCTTGTTTTGTCTGCGACACCTGAAACCGAATAACGGCTTCAGCGCGTTTGCGCTTTGGGTTCGGCTGCGGTAATTTCCTTGATCAATCCCTGCACGGCATCCTCGATCATATCGAGGTTGTCTTCAAAACCCTGAGGGCCGCCGTAATACGGGTCCATCACATCCAGGTTGGGATACTTGCGACTGAACGACAACAAACGCCGGATCTTGTCGTGGTGGTGCGCCGGCGCGCGCTGGATCAGTTTGCTGTAGTTGTCGCCATCCATCACCAGGATGTAATCGAACGCATCGAAGTCCGAATCGGCCACCTTGCGGCCACGCAGCTTGCTGATATCGGCTCCACGCCGGCGGACGGCCTCCTGTGCACGCATGTCGGGCGTATCGCCCACATGATAGGCATGCGTACCCGCTGAATCCGTTTCAACATGCTGCTCCAGCCCGGCCTCGCGAACGGCCCGCCGAAACATGCCTTCCGCCATCGGCGAGCGGCAGATATTGCCCATGCATACAAATAAAACCTTAGTCATGTTCTTCCACACCAAATAACACCTGCTTGAGTTGTCTCAACTGATCGCGAAGTTCCGCGGCCTTTTCGAATTCCAGATTTTTCGCTGCTTCCAGCATGTCTTTTTCCAGCTTCTTGATGCGTTTGGTCAGCGTTTTTTCATCCAGCACCTTGTATTCGGCCACAATCTGCGCGGCCTTGAGTTCCTGGCGGCTGGCGTCGGCATCGTACACGCCGTCAATGATGTCCTTGATCCGCTTGGTCACACCGCGCGGTGTGATGCCATGCTCAAGGTTGAATGCAGTCTGCTTGATGCGACGGCGCTCGGTTTCGTCCATCGCCCGTTGCATCGAGTTGGTGATTTTGTCGGCATACAAAATAGCCATGCCATTCAAATGGCGCGCTGCGCGACCAATGGTCTGGATCAGCGCGCGCTCGGAACGCAGGAAACCTTCCTTGTCGGCATCCAGTATCGTCACCAGCGACACTTCAGGAATATCCAGACCCTCGCGCAACAGGTTGATGCCCACCAGCACGTCGAATACGCCCAGCCGCAGGTCGCGAATGATCTCGACGCGCTCCACCGTATCGATGTCGGAGTGCAGATAGCGCACCTTGATGCCATGTTCGGTGAGGTAATCGGTCAGGTCTTCCGACATACGCTTGGTCAACGTGGTCACCAGCACACGTTCGCCGATGGCGATACGCTTTCTTGCTTCGCTCATCAGGTCATCGACCTGGGTGCCCACCGGCCGCACTTCAATAATCGGATCGACCAGTCCGGTCGGGCGCACCAGTTGCTCGACTACCTGGCCGGCGTGTTCGGCTTCGTATTTTGCGGGCGTCGCGGAGACAAACACGGTCTGCGGCATCAGGCCTTCGAATTCCTCGAACTTGAGAGGCCTGTTATCGAGTGCCGATGGCATCCGGAATCCATAATCGACCAGGTTTTCCTTGCGCGAACGGTCGCCCTTGTACATGCCGCCAACCTGCGTCACGGTGACGTGCGACTCGTCAATAAACATCAGCGCGTCTTTCGCCAGATAGTCGATCAAGGTGGGCGGCGGCTCGCCAGGCTTGCGCCCCGACAGATGCCGCGAGTAGTTTTCGATGCCCTTGCAGAAGCCCAGTTCACCCATCATTTCCAGGTCGAAGCGGGTGCGCTGCTCCAGCCGCTGCGCTTCAACCAGCTTGCCGTTGGCGTAATACCACTCCAGTCGCTCGCGCAGCTCGATCTTGATGGCTTCAATGGCCCGCAAAATGGTAGCGCGTGGAGTGACGTAATGGCTGGACGGGAATACGGTGAAGCGCGACACCTTGGACAGGATCTGCCCGGTCAACGGGTCGAACAGGTGCAGCGTCTCCACCACATCGTCGAACAATTCGATACGGATTGCGGTTTCCGCGTGTTCCGCCGGGAAGATGTCGATGACGTCGCCGCGCACGCGGAACACCCCGCGCTTGAACTCGATGTCGTTGCGGTCGTACTGCATCTGCGTCAGCCGCGTGATGACCTCGCGCTGGGTCATCTTCTCGTTCTCGCGCAGCAGCAGGATCATGCTGTGGTAGTCGGACGGATCGCCGATACCGTAGATCGCCGACACGGTGCAGACGATCACGGTGTCGCGCCGCTCCAGCAGCGACTTGGTCGCACTCAGGCGCATCTGCTCGATGTGTTCGTTGATGCTGGAATCCTTTTCAATGAACAAGTCGCGCGCCGGCACGTAAGCTTCGGGCTGGTAGTAATCGTAGTAAGAAACAAAATACTCGACCGCGTTTTCCGGGAAGAACTCGCGCATTTCGGAATACAGCTGCGCCGCCAGCGTTTTGTTGGGCGCCATCACCAGCGCAGGTCGCCCCGTCCGCGCAATCACGTTGGCCATGGTGTAGGTTTTGCCCGAGCCGGTCACCCCCAGCAGGGTCTGGTACGCCAGCCCATCCTCGATGCCCTCGACAAGTTGGGCGATGGCGGTCGGCTGATCGCCAGCCGGCTGGAATGGCTGGAACAAACGGAACGGGCTATTGGGGAAGGTGACGAACACAGGTAAAATCGCGCAACTTTAACCCGTCGATAGTAGCACCCTCGCCTTTGTGGGTGCATGCAAGGAAACACTGTGGAACTCTCCCGCCGCGTACAGGCCATCAAGCCTTCCCCCACTTTGGCAGTCACCGCCCGCGCCTCCATGCTTAAAGCCAGCGGACGCGATATTGTCGGCCTGGGTGCCGGCGAGCCCGATTTCGACACCCCGCAGCACATCAAGGATGCAGCCATCGCGGCGATCCACGCGGGGTTTACCAAATATACGGCGGTGGACGGCACCCCCAGCCTGAAGGCGGCGGTCATCGCCAAACTCAAGCGCGACAACGGGCTCGACTACACCCCCAAACAGATACTGGTTTCGTGCGGCGGCAAACAGAGCTTCTTCAACCTCGCGCAAGCGGTCATTAACCCGGGCGATGAAGTCATCATCCCCGCGCCCTACTGGGTGTCGTATCCGGATATCGTGATTCTGGCTGATGGCAAACCGGTCATCGTCGAAGCGGGCATCGAGCAGGGCTTCAAGATCACCCCGGCGCAGCTGGAAGCGGCGATCACGCCGAAAACCAGACTATTCGTCATCAATAGCCCGTCCAATCCCACTGGCGCGGTCTATAGCGGCGACGAACTCGCTGCGCTGGGCGCGGTGCTGCGCAAGCACCCGCAGGTGCTGATCGCTACGGATGACATGTACGAACACATCCGTCTGGATGATGTGCCCTTCGTCAACATCCTCAATGTCTGCCCTGATTTGTATGACCGCACGCTGGTGTTGAACGGCGTATCCAAAGCCTATTCAATGACCGGCTGGCGAATTGGCTACGCGGCGGGTCCGGAGGCCATTCTGCGCGCCATGACCAACGTGCAGTCGCAGTCCACCTCCAACCCCACCTCGATC
>JADMKH010000258.1:0-2688 GCA_018780025.1 Thiobacillus sp. | reverse complement strand
ATTGCCTTCTGCGAATACCTGCTGGAAAGCGCCGACGTCGCTGTCGTGCCCGGCTCGGCCTTCGGCGCTGAAGGCTATATCCGCCTGTCGTTTGCGACCTCACAGGCCAATCTGGAAAAAGCGTTGAAGCGCATCGCCGCTGCGCTGGCCTAGCCACTCGGCCATGGCGCAGGTAGGCTAGCGTCATGTTCCAAAAACTCGCCGCCCTGCCGCCCGCCCGCGGCACCCTGAGCTGGCTGATCCAGCTGATCTACACCACCGTGCGTCTGTTCGGTCAGAACGGATTGAAAAACCATGCCGCAGCCACGGCATTTTATTTCCTCCTGTCCGCCACCCCATTATTGCTGCTGCTGAGTTATGCCTTGCAGCTGCTGGGCCACATTGCCGAAAACTCGGTGCCCGCCACCATCCTGATGGCCGCGCTTTACAACCAGATGCAGCTGGAAAGCCTCACCGAACTCGGATTCATTCCGCGCCAGGCCCAACTGGCCGCAGGGGGGGTGGGTTTCGCCACGCTGGTGCTGTCATCACGTGGATTGGTTAATGCCGTGCAGGGTGCATTTCGCATCATTTTCCCCGACCAGAGCAAACGCAACATGGTGGTGTCATGGGTGTTGCCGCTCATCATCTTGCCCGTACTGTTTTTGCTGATGGGGGTGGCGGCGCTGGCGCAGGTAACACTGAGTTTTTTAGGCCAGAACGACTTCATCGGCGCGGGTAACGCCCAGGTATTACAGGTGCTAAACACGCTGTTGGGTTTTGCCATGGTATGGGCGCTGCTGTTTGCCGCCTATTGGCGATTGCCACGACAGCATCCGCGCGCGCGCGATGCAGCCGCTTTCTCCTTCGGCGCCGTCAGCAGCCTGGCCTTGCTCATCGCCATTTTTGGCGCATTCTTCAAATTGGAAAACTACCTGAGCCTTTATGGCGCCCTTGGCGGTGTGGTGTTCGTGCTGATCGGTGCCTATTTTGCTTTCTGGCTTCTGTATATCTGGGCGCAGGCCCTCTTTGCCTACGGCAAGGTCGATATCGCCGCGCTGGAAAAGCTCTTTCTCGGCGGCAGCGGAGAAGGTGCAAGCAAACTCGAAACTTATGTATTCGGCGACAACAACCGCCTGCTGGAGAAATACGGTGAAGTTCATCCCCCCGGCTACACCCTCATCGAAGAAGGCGACGACTCCCGGATCGCCTATTTTCTTTATGCTGGCCGCGCACGGGTCTATAAAAATGCCGAAGCGGGCCGCCGCCAACTGGGCGAACTCAATGAGGGCCAGTTATTCGGCGAAATGGCTTATCTGCTGAATGAAAAACGGACTGCCTCAGTCGTGGCCGACACCGAAATCACCGTGCTGGTATTGCCACCCCACATCATGGAAGAACTGATGCGCCACTCCGCACCGCTGTCGCGCCGCATCATCGACACGCTTTGCCATCGACTGGAGCGGATGAACCTGGTGCCGCGCTGATCTACCTGTCCGACTCGGACGCACCAGCGAAGAGGCAACGCTGTGCTCGACCAACGCATCCTGCGCCACTGTGACATCAGCATTTATCCCGGAATTCCGGGCAAAAATTACTCGCGAATACTTGACCTGAACGCGCGCCGACACTAGAATGCGCGCTCTTCTATTCCTCGATAGCTCAGTTGGTAGAGCGACGGACTGTTAATCCGCAGGTCCCTGGTTCGAGCCCAGGTCGAGGAGCCAGACAAAGCAAGCACCAAGGCCATCCTCAGGGTGGCTTTTTTGCGTTTCAGAGGTCTGTGGCCGTTATTGGACACGACTTTGGGCGCTTCCATATGGCGTCCGGGTGGGCCTGGATCGAAGAGTTCCTGGCGGTCCAGGAGTCCAGCGGGCGATCCCTTCAGCGAGGGGTGATCCCAGTGGGTTTCAACCAATATCAAGGAGCAATACCAGTGACCAACGCACAACGTCGGGCAGCATGGCTCGCCAGCCAAAAGGCTGAAGGGGATTCGATACGCAAGGACAGCAAGCCTGAGCCAACACCCGGCAGCGCGTTCTGCCCCCATGAGGCCGGCGCGTATTACCTTGCTGCCGTGGATACGGTCGGCACGTTCAAGATGTTCGCCAAGGACCTCAAGCCGCCCGTTTACACCTATGGCATCACCACCATTCGTTTTGAATTAAATCCTGAAACGGGAAAATGGATCTGGTTTGATGGCGAGAAAAATCTATCCCCGCGCAAGACCCAGGAGGGTTGGCGTCTTGGCAGCAGGCGGTTGCACGACACACGCGAAGGCGCAGAGGCCGAGCTGCAGCGCGAGATGGTCAAGAACGGCGACCGGGTGACCAAGGTGCATGACCTGCCCGACGATATGGCTGCGCTGAAAAAGATCCGTAGCGCTAACCATCCAGACCGCAACACCGATGCCGACCAGGATCTCTATCAGGCTGTAGTCGAGAAGCTGGACAGGATGCGCACGGAGAACCTTGCCGCAGCCTGAGCAAGCTCTGGCCGAGTTATGCCCCGCACAACCCACCCTTGCCCGGTGGGGTTTTTTATCGCAGTGAAACATCGCACCGCTTGGCGCGACGCAGCGCCCTGTTCTCGCGCTCGTCACTGGTGACGTGACACGCGTGCCGGTATCGATCTCGTGCTTACGCATCCATTCGTTCTATTGATCCGGCATCATTTATCCGAGAGAGGGAGTAGGTCGGCAATACTTTG
>JADMKH010000252.1 GCA_018780025.1 Thiobacillus sp. | reverse complement strand
GAATAAAAAACCAACTCGGGAGAGACACGCCACATCGTCATGCAAACGAAATTCCGGACATTTTCAAGAGTGAATAATTTACTGCTCAATCGCTGGCATGAGATTGTTTCTGTCGCCGTTCTGGCAGGCCTGGTGTGTTTAATACCCAGCGGGCAGGCCTGGGCAGACAAGACATCACCGCCGCAACGTCTGCTCGACCAGGTTCTGGTCAGCATGCCCGCCCAGCAACAACATGATGTCTTCCGGAAATGGCTTCCGCTGCATGCCGACGAAATCCTCCAGCTCAGCCAGCCGAGCCTGATTACCCGCCTGTTCCCCTGGCTGCTCGGGCTGATCGCGTTAACCCTGGTTGGCTATGTCGCCACCCTGCTATGGAACCGCCAACTCAAGCGCGAACTGGCCCGGCGCCAGGGTGATCTACTGGAAAGCGGCAATCGGCTTGGCACCGCAGAAGCCATTGCCCATGTCGGCAACTGGCAATTCACTGTGGCCAATGGGGCCATCAAGTGGTCGGATGAAGCCTACCGCATCTTCGGCGCCAAACCGCAGTCGCTCACGATCACTTATGACTGGCTGATGTCCCAGGTGCATCCTGATGACCGGGCCAGGCATGACGCTTACTTGACGCATATGCTTGATAGCAGCCCGGGCGAGGACATCCCCGATTTTCGCTATCGCATAGTGCGAGCGAATGGTCAGGTGCACACGATCAACGTCCGGGTTCGCATCGAATACGACGCAGCAGGAAAACCCCACACCTTGTTCGGCACCGTTCAGGACATCAGCGAGCAGGTCAGGACGGATGACAGGATTGCAGCACTCAACCGACTGTATCGTGTGTTGAGCGGCATCAATGAAGCCATTGTGCGTTTACGCGACCCCCAGATACTCTTCAACGCGTCCTGCCGCATCGCTGTCGAGGTTGGCGGGTTTCGCATGGCCTGGCTGGGCATGGTGGATGCCGGCACGAACGACGTCCGGCCCGTGGCCCATGCGGGGGTGGTTGATCATTACCTGGACAATCTGTGCATTACCCTGGGTGAAGATGCGCATGCCCGCGGACCCACAGGAGCAGCCTTGCACGCGGGACAGCACGTCGTATGCAACGACATAGCCACCGATTCGCGCATGGCCCCCTGGCGTGAGGCAGCGCTGGAACGAGGCTACCAGGCCTCGGCTGCATTCCCGATCCGGGTGCGTGGCGAAGTTCGCGGTGCATTCAATCTCTACGCGGATCGCGCCGGCTTTTTCGACGAAGATGAGCTGCGCCTGCTGGATGAGCTCGCCGAAGATATCGGTTTTGCCCTGGAGTTCATCGAAGCGGAGCACACGCGGGAAAACCTGAACCAACGCATGCTGGATTTGCTGGGAAGCATGAACGAAGGCTTCTTCAGCCTGGATCGGAACGGGTTTTTTTTATACGTCAATCAACGTGCCGAGAAAATGCTCAGTCGCACGCCGGACGACCTCATCGGCAAGCATATCTGGACCGCGTTCCCGGAAGCGATCGATTCGCCTTTCCAGAAAGGGATTGAGCGGGCCATGGGCGAGGCTGAGTCAGTCCATGTAGAAGCGTATTACCCGCTCATGGACTGCTGGTTCGAGAGTCGGATCTATCCGACGCGCGATGGCGTTTCCTTTTTCTTTACCGATGTCAGCGAACGTAAAAAACAGGAAGAGGAATTGCAGCGGCTGCATGCCACGCTGCATGCGCTGGTGGAAGGCAGCACGGACGCGATTTTTGTGAAAGACCGCACCGGCCATTACATCGTGGGCAACCAGTCGTTGACAGCGTTGCTCGGTCGCCCCATCGAGGAAATTCTGGGTAAGGACGATTACGCACTGTTCCCTGCGGAGACGGCCGAACAGTTCCGTGCCGACGACCAGCGAATCATGAAAACGGATGTGGCCCATACCTACGAGGAAGCCGTAACCTCGCCCTTTGCAACCCATCATTACCTGACCACCAAGGGCCCGCTGATCATCGACGGCGAAGTGAGGGGCGTGTTCGGGATCGCGCGCGACATCACCGACCGCAAACTGGCCGAAACTGCATTGACGGAAAGCGAAAGCCGGCTGCAACTCTTCGTCGAACATGCGCCGGCTGCGCTCGCCATGTTCGACCGCGACATGTGCTATCTGGCCGTCAGCCGTCGCTGGTTGACCGACTATCAGCTCGAAAGAGGCGACATTCTCGGACATTCTCACTATGAACTCTTTCCCGACATTCCGGCGCGATGGAAAGCGATTCATCGCCGAGGCATGGACGGTGAACTGGTACGGATCCATGAAGACAAGTTTGAACGGGCGGATGGCAGCGTGCAGTGGTTGCGCTGGGAGGTGCGGCCCTGGTTTGCGGCCGACAGCACGGTGGGCGGAATCGTCATTTTCTCGGAGGACATCACCGAACGCATCGTTTCCGGACAAGCCTTGCGTGACAGCGAGGCCCGTTTCGCGGCCACCTTCGAGCAGGCCGCAGTGGGCATTGCCATGGTGTCGCCAGAAGGCCACTGGCTGCGCGTGAATCAAAAGTTATGCGACATCGTTGGCTATGCCGAACCGGAACTGCTGAGTAAAACCTTCCAGGACATCACCCACCCGGACGACCTCGAAACCGACATCGGCTATCTGCACCAAATGCTGGCGCGCGAAATCGAACACTATGCGATGGAGAAACGCTACTGCCATAAAAACGGCAATATTGTCTGGATCAATCTGACGGTCACGCTGGTCTGGAAACCGGATGGCAAACCCGATTACTTCATTTCGATCATCGAGGACATCAATGCCCGCAAGGTTACCGAAGATGCGCTGCATGAAAGCGAAATCCGTTTTCGGCAGCTATTCGAGCAAAACCCCGTGCCCATGCTGGTCTACGAGCGCGGCAGTCTCCACATGCTTGCCGTGAACGACGCGTTTATGCGCCACTATGGCTATAGCCATGATGAGGTGTTGGCCTTATCGCTCACCGACCTTTATCCGGACGAGGAAAAAAAGGCCATTACCGATGTGGCCGAGAAGCTGGTGGGGTTGGTCTATGTCGGCGAATGGCATCACCTGAAAAAAGATGGCAGTCAGATCACCATCGAGGCCCGCTCCCATGACATTGAATTCGAAGGGCGTTCCGCCCGCGTCGCGGTGATTACCGACATCACCGCACGCAAGCTGGCCGAACAAAGCTTGTGGGACAGCGAGGCACACTATCGATTACTGATTGAGCTGGCCCCCTTTCCTGCCGTACTCACGCGCGTGCGGGATGGCATTTTGATGTATGGCAACCACCGTGCCGAAACTCAGTACGGCATATCGCGGGAACAGGGAATCGGCCAGCCTGCGGAAAAGTTTTACGAGGGCCGCCCAGAACGGATGCGCTTTCTTGAGCTACTGCAAAAAGAAGGCAAGGTCGACGATCTCGAAGTGCGCATGCGGACGGCGGCCGGCCGCCCCTTCTGGGCACTGGTTTCAGCTTCCATCGTGGAGTTCGACAACGAGCCTGCCATTTTTACCGCCATTAACGACATCACAGTGCGCAAGCAGGCAGAAGCGGCGTTGCAGGAGCAGGAAACCTTCTTCCGTCTGATCGCCGAGAATATCGGCGACATGGTCGCGGTGCTGGATCTGGAGGGGCGACGCCTCTACAACAGCCCGTCCTACCGCGCATTGTTCGGCGACCCCGAAGCCTTGGTGGGCACCGACTCATTTGCTGAAATCCACCCGGATGACCAGGATAAGGTGCGTAGCATATTCATGGAAACCGTGCGGACCGGGAAAGGACATCGCATCAATTTCCGTTTCGTCCTGGCTAACGGCGAGGTGCGACATATCGAATCGCAGGGGGGGGTGATACATGGCGCAAATGGTCAGACAGACCGGGTGGTGGTAGTGTCGCGCGACGTCACCGAGCGCATGCATATGGTGGAAGAAGTCCATCAGCTCAACGCCGAGCTGGAAGAACGTGTGAACCAGCGAACGGCCGAACTCGCAACGGCAAACCGGGAACTGGAAACCTTTACTTATTCCGTCTCGCACGACCTCAAGGCACCGTTGCGCGGGATCGATGGCTATAGCCGGCTGCTGCTCGAGGATTATCAGAGCACGCTCGGCCAGCCGGGTATCCAGTTGGTGAACAATGTGCGTAACGGGGTGGCGCAAATGGGCCAGTTGATCGAGGACTTGCTGACCTACTCCCGGATGGAGCGACGCAGCCTGCAAGGCCGTCCGCTTGAGCTTTCGCGTGTGCTGACCCGCGTGCTCGATTCGCTACAGGCGGATATTCAGGCGAAAGGCATGGTGGTAGACATTTCTTTGCAGGGCCTCACCGCGCACGCCGACCCCGAAGGATTGTCCATTGTGCTGCGCAATCTGGTCGATAATGCACTCAAATTCACCCGCGACAGTCATCCGCCAAGCCTGTCGATCAGTGGCGTTGCGGGCGAGAAATCGATTACCCTGAAGTTCACGGATAACGGAATCGGGTTCGACATGCAATTTCACAATCGCATCTTCGAAATCTTCCAACGCCTGCAGCGCGCCGAAGACTATCCCGGCACGGGCGTCGGTCTGGCCATTGTGTACAAGGCCATGCAGCGCATGGGTGGGCGCGTCTGGGCCGAGAGCACTCCCGGCCACGGTGCCACGTTCTACCTGGAGTTGCCACGATGAGTCCCGATCTGGGCACCCGCCCCCTATTGTTGGTGGAAGATAATCCGGTCGATCTGGATTTGACCCTGCGCGCATTCGCACGCCGCCACCTGGCCTACCCTATCGTGGTGGCCCGCGACGGGCAGGAAGTGCTGGACTGGATTCCGCGCTGGGAAGCCGGTGAACACTTGCCGCGGGTGATCCTGCTGGATGTGAAGCTGCCGCGCGTGAATGGCCTGGAAGTGCTGCGCCATCTGCGTGAACATCCGGTGAGCCAGCATATACCCGTGGTGATGCTGACTTCATCCAGCGAAGAACGGGATGTGGAAATGGCGTATCAGCATCATGCCAATTCCTACATCGTCAAACCGGTCAATTTTGACAAGCTGATGGAAGTGGCCGCTCAGATCGATCTGTACTGGTGTCTCACCAACCACCCCCCCGTCTAGGGCTTGTTATGCGCGTCTTGTACGTAGAAGACAATGTTGCCGATGCAGACCTGACGCGCCGCCACTTGACGCGTCAGGCGCCTGAGATCGAACTGACCCTGGCGACCAGTCTGGCCGAGGCACGCGCCTGTCTGCAGGCCCCCGGCAGCTTCGATGCAGCCCTGGTCGACCTGAAGCTGCCGGATGGGTCCGGTCTTGAATTGTTGAACTGGATACGCAAGCAGTCCCTGCCGTTGGCAGTGGTCATGCTGACCGGATCGGGCGATCAGAAGGCCGCGGTGATTGCGCTTCAGGCGGGCGCAGATGATTACCTGACCAAGGGGGCAAACTCGCTGGAACACCTGTCCAGCACGCTTGACGATGCCTGCCATCGTTTCCGGAAATCCAATGAGTGCCGAACCCGGTTATTGCGTGTGTTGTATGCAGAGCATCATGCCGCAGACATCGACCTGACCCAACGTCATCTGGCCCGCTATGCACCCCATGTTCAACTCACCGTGGTTGGCGATGCCAATCAGGTATTGCAGCGCTTACCTGTAGACGATACGGCCCCGTCGGACTTCGATGTGGTGTTGCTCGACTATCGTCTGCCGGGCCTCGATGCCCTCGATGTGGTGAAAGTGCTGCGGGCTGAGCGTGGGCTGGATATTCCCATCATCATCGTCACCGGGCAGGGTAGCGAATCGGTTTCCGCGCAGGCCATCCATCTCGGCGTCGACGATTATCTTGTCAAGCACGCCGGCTATTTGCACGAGTTGCCTGCCACCCTTGAAAAAGTCCTGCACCAGGCCGAATTGGCGCGCGAACGGATTCAGTTGCGCGAGATGACTGAGCGATTGGGGCATGTGCTGACCACCAGCCCGGTCGTGCTCTATACCTTGCAACTGGATCAGGGTGAGACCACGCTCAACTGGGTCAGCAGCAACATCCAGCGGCTTCTGGGCTACACGGAGACGCAGGCACTGGAGGTTGGCTGGTGGTCAGAACACCTTCATCCGGACGACCGGGAAGCAGCACTGGCGCACTTGTCCACGCTGTCGGACATCGATCAAGTCACGCATGACTATCGGTTCTACGATGGTCAGGGACAACTTCGATGGATACACGACGAACTGCGTCTTGCCCGGCCAGGCGAGGGCCGTAGAGGCGAGGCGATAGGGGTTTGGCACGATGTCACCGAGTCCCGGCTGGCCGAGCAGTTACGCGAAACCCGTATTGCTGTGCTGGACGGCCTGGCGAGTAATCGTCCGCTCCCGCATATCCTGGTAGAAATTGTCAGTCGTCTGGAAATCCTCCATCCGGACATGCGTGTGTCCATCCTGCTCAGCGAGCCCCGCAGCGGCCTGCTGTTTACCGGCGCTGCGCCCAGCCTGCCCGCCTTTTTCAATGAGGCAGTGAACGGGCTAAAACCCGGAATTGGGCATGGGTCATGCGGCACATCCGCATTTACGGGCGAAATTGTCATCGTCGAGGACATCCGCGCTCATGCGTATTGGGTGACGTATGCCGATCTCGCCGAACGTGCCGGCCTGCGCGCGTGTTGGTCGATTCCGTTCAAGGACAAATCAGGCCAGGTTCTGGGCACCTTTGGCATCTATTACGCCCAGCCACGTGCGCCCAGCCAGAACGAACTGGATATGATCGGTGAATTCGCCCGCATCGCCGGGCTGGCACTCGAGCGGAGTCGAGCCGATGCCTCGCAGCGTCAGGCAGCCGCAGTATTCGAGAGCACCCGTGAGGGCGTGGTGATCACTGACCTGCAGCCCCGTATCGTCAGCGTCAACGCCGCTTACACGGCCATAACCGGGTATGCCGAGACGGAGGTTGTGGGCCGCAACCCCAGCCTGCTGCAATCCGGCCGTGAAGATATGGCCTTTTACCGGACCATGTGGGACAGCATTCTGGAAACCGGCCATTGGCAGGGTGAGATCTGGAACCGGCGCAAGAGTGGCGAACTGTTTCCCCAGTTGCTGACGGTCAGCACCGTCTACGATAGCGAAGGCCTGCCGAGCAATTATGTCGGCCTCATGACCGACATCAGCCAGCTCAAGGATTCAGAAGCCCGATTCGAGCATCTGGCGCATTACGACTCGTTGACCAAACTGCCTAACCGATTGCTGCTGCAATCCCAGCTAAAACACGTGCTGGAATCTGCCGAGCGCAATAAGCGTCGGGTTGCGGTGTTGTATATTGACCTGGACCGATTCAAGAATATCAACGACAGCCTGGGTCACCCGGTGGGCGACGAATTGCTTGAGGCTTTGGCTCAGCGCTTGCAGGAAAGACTGCGCGATGAAGACACACTGGGTCGGCTGGGTGGCGATGAGTTCCTGCTGATTCTGGAGGACCTGCGACGCCCGGATGATGCGGCTGACGTCGCGATGGAAATGATCCATATGCTCGAGCAGTCTTTTCTGCTGCCCAGCGGGCATGAAGTCTATGTGGGAGCCAGTATCGGCATCAGCCTGTTTCCGGAAGATGGCGCCACGAGCACCGAGCTGATCCAGCATGCCGATGTGGCGCTGTACCAGGCCAAGGAAACCGGACGCAACACCTTCAGCTTTTATACTCCGGGTTTGACCCAGGCCGTCGACGAACGATTGGGGATGGAAGCGAACCTGCGACGTGCCCTGGCACAGCACGAGTTTGTGGTGCACTATCAGCCGCAGGTGGACATTCACAGTGGCAAGATGATCGGCTGCGAGGCCTTGGTGCGCTGGAACGATCCGGGACAGGGCTTGATTCAACCGGCCCGTTTTATCCTCCTTGCAGAAGAAACCGGCCTCATCGTTCCACTCGGTGAATGGGTGCTGCGGGAAGCGTGCACGCAGGCCCGGACCTGGATCGATGCCGGCCTGCCTTCACTTTCTTTGTCAGTCAACCTGTCGGCGCGCCAGATGCAGCAGCCTGACATTGTCACGCGTATCGCGGCCATTCTGAAAGAAACCCGGTTGCCTCCCGCGTTTCTCAAACTGGAGCTTACGGAAAGCATGATCATGGGGCATGGCGAAGAGGCAGTGGCCTTGCTCTACACCCTCAAGGCGCTGGGGCTGCGCTTGTCGATAGACGATTTTGGTACCGGCTACTCGTCGCTGGCCTATCTGAAACGCTTTCCGATCGACGAGCTCAAGATCGACCAGGGTTTCGTGCGTGACATTCCCCACGACAGCAGCGACATGGAAATCGCGGCTGCGGTCATCGGACTGGCACGCGGCCTGCGCTTGAATGTCGTTGCGGAAGGCGTGGAAACCGAAGCGCAGCGGGATTTTCTGGTGGAGCAAGGCTGTCATGCGTATCAGGGTTATTTGTTCAGCCGCCCATTGCCGGCTGATGAGTTCACTCAATTGTTGCGTCGTGATAATCCTTGATTCGTGTCGGGCCGCCAGCCTGGGATTGGTCTGCTGCAATAAAAAACGCCCGCATGAAGCGGGCGTTTTTTATTGCAGCAGAGAAAC
>JADMKH010000113.1 GCA_018780025.1 Thiobacillus sp. | reverse complement strand
TGTTCCCGACCTACGGATAGCGTGTGATTCCAGGGCGTTTGCCAAGGAACAACACATAACGGTGAAAGAGCCAAAATAAAAGGACGGCATTTCGGATTTTCCCGAAACGCCGTCCTTGTTTTTTGCCCGGGCTTCCGTCAGGGCGGGAGGCAGCAGCAAAGCCATCGCGACTTTACCGTGTCCCGGTCATTCAGCGGACTTTGAAATCGCCCTGCGAGCCTTCCGGTAGCCTGCCTCCGGTCAGCCGAGATCAAAGCGATCCAGATTCATCACCTTGGTCCATGCCGCCACGAAGCCCTTGACGAACTTTTCCCGCGCATCCGAACTGCCATAGGCTTCCGCCAGGGCCCGCAGCTGGGAATTCGAACCGAAGACCAGATCGACGCGGGTGCCGGTCCATTTCCTGGCACCGGTCTTGCGGTCGGTCCCTTCGAACAGGTCTTCATCCTTCGACACCGGCTTCCACGCCGTGCCCATGTCGAGCAGGTTGACGAAGAAATCGTTGGTGAGGGCACCTGGCCGCTGGGTGAAAACACCGTGCTGCGACTGTCCAACGTTCGCGTTCAGGACGCGCATGCCGCCCACCAGCACCGTCATCTCGGGCGCGGAAAGCGTCAATAATTGCGCCTTGTCGAGCAGCAGTTCCTCGGCCGAGACGGTGTATTGGGCCTTCTGGTAATTGCGGAAGCCGTCGGCGATCGGTTCGAGCACGGCGAAGGCTTCCACGTCGGTCTGCGCCTGCGAGGCGTCCATGCGGCCCGGCGTAAAGGGAACCGTCACGGCGTGGCCGGCATTCCTGGCAGCCTGCTCGACGCCGGCACAACCCGCCAGCACGATCAGATCGGCCAGCGAGACTTTCTTGCCGCCGGTGTTGAACTCGCGCTGGATGCTTTCCAGCTTCTCCAGCACCTTGGCCAGTTGCGCGGGCTGGTTGGCTTCCCAGTCCTTCTGCGGCGCGAGGCGAATGCGCGCGCCGTTCGCGCCGCCACGCTTGTCGGAACCGCGGAACGTGGACGCCGAGGCCCAGGCGGTCGAGACCAGCTCCGGGACTGTCAGCCCGGTCGCCAGAATTTGAGTCTTGAGCGCGGCGATGTCCGGGTCGTCGATCAGGGGGTGGTCGACGGCCGGGATGGGGTCTTGCCAGACGAGTTCCTCCGCAGGCACTTCGGGGCCGAGATAGCGCGAACGCGGACCCATGTCGCGGTGGGTCAGCTTGAACCAGGCGCGGGCGAAGGCGTCGGCGAATTCGTCAGGGTTCTGGTGGAAGCGCCGCGCAATCGGCTCATAGATCGGGTCCATGCGCATTGCCATGTCTGCCGCGGTCATGATGATAGGGACCCGCTTCGACGCATCGTGCGCGGCCGGTGCCATGTTGCTGTCGGTTGCCTGTTTTGGCGTCCACTGATGCGCGCCCGCCGGGCTTTTCGTCAATTCCCACTCGTTGCCGAACAGCATGTCCAGATAGCTCGTGTCCCACTGCGTCGGGGTCGGCGTCCAGGAGCCTTCGAGGCCGCTGCCGATCTGGTCGCCGCCTTTGCCGCTGGCATGGCTGCTCTTCCAGCCCAGACCCTGCTCGGCGAGACCGGCCGCCTCGGGTGCAGCTCCGACCAGCGCCGCATCCCCGGCGCCGTGGCATTTACCAAAGGTATGCCCGCCACAGGTGAGCGCAACCGTCTCTTCGTCGTTCATCGCCATGCGCGCGAAGGTCTCCCGCACGTCGCGACCGGACCCGAGCGGATCCGGATTGCCGCCCGGGCCTTCCGGGTTGACATAAATCAGCCCCATCTGCACGGCAGCGAGCGGGTTTTCGAGATCCCGCTCGCCGGAATAGCGTGCCTTGTCGTCCAGCCACTTTTTTTCGTTGCCCCAGTAGACGTCCAGCTCCGGCGCCCAGATGTCCTCGCGACCGCCAGCGAAACCGAAGGTCTTGAAGCCCATCGATTCCATTGCGACGTTGCCCGTGAGAACGATGAGGTCGGCCCAGGAGATTTTGCTGCCGTACTTCTGCTTGACCGGCCACAGCAGCCTGCGCGCCTTGTCGAGGTTGACGTTATCGGGCCAGCTGTTGAGGGGGGCAAAACGCTGGTTGCCGTGGCCGGCGCCGCCACGACCGTCGCCGGTGCGGTAGGTGCCGGCGCTATGCCATGCCATGCGGATGAAGAAAGGGCCGTAGTGGCCGTAATCCGCCGGCCACCAGTCCTGCGAGTCGGTCATCAGGGCAGTGAGGTCTCGCTTCACGGCCGCGAGGTCGAGGCTTTTGAATGCTTCGGCGTAGTTGAAGTCCTCGCCCATCGGGCTGGACTCGGGGGTATGCTGGTGCAGAATTTCGAGTTTCAACTGGTTCGGCCACCAATCGTGGTTCGATGTACCGCTCCCGGCTTTGTGATTAAACGGACATTTGCTTTCAGACATGGCGCTCTCCTATCGATACAAGACTCCACAGCGAAGTCATTGCATTTAAGGCCTTGAACGAAAGTTTGTCTAATGAATAGTCTAGAATTGTTTCATTGATAAAATCGAACGGTTCTGCATGACCCTGCAAGAGCTGAAATATCTGGTGGCGCTGGCCGATCATGGCCATTTCGGCAAGGCGGCCGAGGCCTGCTGCATCACCCAGTCCACGTTATCGACCCAACTTAAAAAGCTGGAAGACTTTTTGGGCGTGACCTTGTTCGATAGAAGTCTGAAACGTGTCTCGCCCTCACCGATCGGACAGGAGATACTCCAGGCTGCCCGCAACATCGTCGAAGAAGCTGAGCGAATCAGGGATCTGGCCAAGCATGGGCAAGATCCGATGACGCGTACCTTGCGCCTCGGTATCATCCCTACGCTCGGGCCGTATTACCTGCCCCACGCATTGATGTTGATGCACAAAAAATACCCGGGCTTGCGTTTATTGTTGCGCGAGGAAATGACCCCACAAATTATGGAACACCTGATCGACGGCAAGCTGGACGCCGGCTTGCTTGCCTTGCCGGTGGAAGACGACAGCTTGCGTGTTGAGCCCTTGTTTTACGAACCCTTTTTTGCCGCACTGCCTGCCGGACATGCCTTGACCAAACGGGATGTGCTGAAAGTGTCCGATGTCATTTCCGAGAAATTGCTGTTGCTGGACGAGGGTCATTGCCTGCGCGATCAGGCGCTCGATGTCTGTGGAGCGAACTCAAGAGGCCGCGAGGAAGTGCGTGCCACCAGTCTGGAAACGCTGCGTCAGATGGTGGGCATGGGGCTCGGAATCACGCTGTTGCCTGCACTGTCGGTGGATGCTGGCCCGCGTGTCAGCAGAAGGTCGGTTGAAACCAGGCCATTCAGGAAACCCGTGCCCGGTCGAACCATCGGCCTGGTATGGCGTAAGCGTGCGCCCTTTCCCGAAACGTTTGAGTGTCTCGCTGCAACGCTCAAAGCCAATTTGCCAACTGGCGTGGAGCCTGTCTGATGTCTGGTTTGAATGACCCCCGTGTTTTTTTTGCGGCTGAACGTACGCTCATGGCGTGGAATCGCACTGCGCTGACGCTGATGGCTTTTGGCTTCATGATCGAGCGTTTTGGTTTGTTCTTGCACATGTTGAGGCAAGTACCCGGTCACCTGGGCCGGGATATGTCGTTTTGGATGGGCGTGGCTTTCATCGGGTTAGCCCAAATTCTGCTGGCGTTTTCCATCGTGCAGTATCGGCGTGTGTTGCGAACCTTGAAGCCGATCGAAATTCCTGAGCGCTATTGCACTTGGTCAGGCATCGCGATGAACTTGTCGGTGGTGGGGCTGGGTATGGTGCTGATCGTCTATCTATTTACCGAGCTATAAGCCGCACCGCCTGTTTCAGGCCACTGCCACGCTTTTTACCTGCGCCACCACCGCCATACCCGGCTGTAAATTAAGTGCATGCGCCGACTTGCGCGTGATGCGCGCGAGCAGCACCGTGTCTTCCAGCGCCAGCCGCACCAGCATCTGCCCCGGCGCATCGTCGGCGATTTCGAGGATGCGGGCAGGCAGCAGATTGAGGATGCTGGTCTGGCTGGGTGCGGAAAGGGCCAGGCTGACGTCGCGTGCGGCGACGCGCACGCGCAGCGGTTCGCCGGGCGCGGCGTGCAGGCCGGGCAGTTCGAATGCGATGTTTCCGCGGGCAACTTGGGTGATCTGGAAAGCCGGGTCGTGGGAAATCACGGTGGTGTCGATCACGGTGCCAGCGGTGTCGCGGTGCGCCAATGGCAAGTCGAGCCGGGTCAGACCTTCGATCAACGGCCCTTGATAGCTGATTTTTCCGGCATCGATCAGCAGCAGGGTGTCGGCGAGTCTTGCCACTTCGTCCAGCGCATGGCTTACGTAAATGATCGGCAATTCGAGCTGCCGATGCAGGCGTTCGAGATACGGCAATATCTCGGCGCGGCTGTTCGAATCCAGCGCCGACAGCGGCTCGTCCATCAGCAGCAGACGCGGACTGGCCAGCAGCGCGCGCCCGATGGCCACGCGCTGGCGCTGCCCGCCCGAGAGTTGATGCGGCGCCTGTGGCAGCAATGCGGACAAGCCCAACCAGTCGATCACGTCGTCGAAGCGAATGCGGCGCTCGCCGGCGGGCACCCGTTTCCAGCCATATTCCAGATTGCCGCGCACGCTCAGATGCGGGAACAGGCTGGCTTCCTGGAATACATAACCGAGCGCGCGGCGATGCGTGGGGAGGAAGGTGCGGTCGTCCTGCCAGATTTCGCCGTTTACGCTCAGCGAACCCGGTGCGCGGGTGAGGCCGGCAATCAATCGCAGCAGCGTCGTCTTGCCCGAGCCCGATGCGCCAAACAAGGCCGACACGCCGTGAGCCGGCAGACTGAAGTCGGCATCGAGCTCGAAGCGGCCGAGGCTGGAACGAAAGCGCGCGACTATTGTGCTCATGTGGGCACCCGTTGCCACTGGCCGCTGTGGCGTCCCAGCATCAGCAGCACGCCGAAGGAAAACACCAGCAGCCCGGCTGAAAGCCAATGCGCCTGCGTGTATTCGAGCGCTTCGACGTGGTCGTAAATCGCCACCGACAGAACCCGCGTTTCACCCGGAATATTGCCGCCGAGCATCAGCACCACGCCGAACTCGCCCACCGTATGCGCAAACGCCAGCACCGCGGCGGTGATGAAACCGGGGCGCGCCAGCGGCACCGCCACGCTCCAGAAGCGATCCCACACCGACGCGCGCAGGGTGGCCGCCACTTCGAGCGGGCGCGCGCCGATGGCGGCAAACGCGTTGGCGATCGGCTGTACCGCAAACGGCAGCGAAAACACCACCGAGCCCACCACCAGCCCGCCAAAGGTGAAGGGCAAGGTGTCGAAGCCGAGCTGCTGCATCCATTGGCCGATCATGCCCTTGGGGCCGAGCAGCACCAGCAGATAAAACCCCAGCACCGTCGGCGGCAGCACCAGCGGCAACGCCACCAGCGCAGTGACCGCCGCGCGCCAGCGCGTTTGGGTGTGGGTGAGCCACCAGGCCAGCGGCGTCGCAATCAGCATCAGCACCAGCGTGGTGACGGCAGCAAGTTGCAGCGTGAGGGTGATCGCCGATACGTCGGACGCGGATAGATTCATGGCTTAGCGTTCGTAGCCGAAGCTGTGGATGAGGGTGAGCGCGGCGGCCGGCGTCTTCAGGTAATCGAACAGCGCACGCGCGGCTTCATTGTCTTCGCCGCGTTTCAGCAGCACGGCATCCTGCCGGATCGGCGCGTGGAGGGAGCTTGGCACCAGCCAGCCAGAACCGCTGGCCAGTTTACCGTTCTGCATCACCTGCGACATCGCCACAAAGCCGAGCTCGGCGTTGCCGCTGGCAACAAACTGATAGGTTTGCGCGATGTTTTCGCCGATGACGAATTTGTTTTGCACGCGGTCGGCGAGCTTGAGCCGGGCCAGCGTCTCAATGGCCGCCGCACCGTAAGGCGCCAGCTTGGGGTTGGCAATGGCCAGCCGTTTAAAGCGGCTTTTCCTCAGTACCGCATCGCTGCCGTCGATGTATCCCGGGCGGTTGCTCCACAGCACCAACCGGCCAATGGCGTAGGTCTGACTCTGCACGGCATCGCCCTCACGCATCAGGCGTGCAGGCGTCTCATCGTCGGCCGCCAGGAATACATCAAACGGCGCCCCATTCTTGATCTGCGCATAAAACTTGCCGGTCGCACCCGTCGATAGCGTGAGCGTATGGCCGGTTGCCAGCTCGAACTGCGCGGCGAGTGTTTTCATCGGTGCGGCAAAGTTTGACGCCACGGCGATATGCGCCTGGCCAGCGAGGGCCGGTGCAGACTGCAACACGGACAGCAGCGCAATGTGAAAGCAGAAAAATATTTGTCGAGGGTTCATGGCGTGATGATAGCGGGACGGATGCCGGGCAGGCGTGTGAAGCTGTCGCGCTTAACCGTTTCGATGAAGTCGGCCACATAGGCGCGTTCGATGTCGGCCTCGCGCACGGCCGCGTAAAGCTCGCCCCACAGGCCGTGCGGGCCGATGGGGCGCGCGGCAATGTAGCCGCGTTCGAGATAGGGCGCAACCGCCCACGCCGGCAGCGCGGCGAGGCCGCGCCGGCTGGCGACAAGCTGGAGGATGGCGACGGTGAGCTGCGCTTCGCGGCGCGCGGGTTTGATACCCGCCGGATTGAGCACGCGGCGGATCAGGTCGAGGCGGTCTTCGGGCACCGGATAGGTAATCAGCGTTTCGTCGGCGAAGTCGCGCGGGTGCAGGAACTTGCGTTTGGCCAGCGCGTGCGCGGGCGGCATCAGCGCCAGCATCTCGAAGCCGAACAGCGGCGCATGGACCACACCGGGGCGCGGCGTGGTCTCGGAAGTGATGACCAGATCGGCGCGTCCGTCCAGCAGCAGCCCCACCGGGTCGGCCTGAAAACCGCCCAGCAGGTCGAGATCGACCAGCGGCCACACGTCGCGGTAGCTGTCCATTGCCGGCATCAGCCAGTCGTAGCAGGTGTGGCATTCCACCGCGATGCGCAGCTCGCCCGCGTCGCCATCCTTCAACTTGGCCAGGTCGCGCAGCGCGGCGTCCACTTCGGGGAGCGTGAGATGCGCCAGGGTTAATAGGCGTCGTCCCGCAGCGGTGAGTTGCACCGGGCGCGCCGCGCGCTCAACCAAGGGTAATGCCAGCCCCTCTTCCAGCGCCTTCAACTGATGCGACACCGCTGACTGCGGGAGATGCAGGCGTTCGGCGGCGGCGGTCAGTCCACCGGCTTCAGACACGGCTTGAAGCAGCCGCAAGTGGCGCAGTTCTATATGAGCGTTGTTCATGTAATTAATGAGAAATATTCGTTTGTTTCATGTTACACGCGCCGGCATCATGGTGTCCATCATTCATTTGGGAGCACACACATGGCACTGGCACACGTATTGGGCGTTCCGCGCATTGGACCGAACCGCGAACTGAAGTTTGCGCAGGAGGCCTTCTGGCGCGGCGAAATCGACGAATCCGCGCTGAAGGCGGTGGCGAGCGGCATCCGCCAGGCCAACTGGCAGCGGCAGCATGCGGCCGGGCTGGATTTTGCGACGGTGGGGGACTTCGCGTTCTACGACCCGATGCTGAACCATGTCGCGCTGCTGGGCTGCGCGCCGCCGCGCTTCGGCTTTGGCGAACACATCAATCTGCCGCAGTATTTCCAGCTGGCGCGCGGCAATGCCGATTGTCACGCCATGGAAATGACCAAGTGGTTCGATACCAACTATCACTACCTGGTGCCCGAATTCAAACCGGACACGCAGTTTTCGCTGGACAAAAACTGGCTGTTCGACGAAGTGGGCGAGGCGCAAACGGCCGGATTCAAAGCCAAGCCCGTGCTGATCGGACCGCTCAGCTTCCTCTGGCTGGGCAAGGAAAAAATCGCCGGCTTCAATCGCCTCGACCTGCTGGATCGCTTGCTGCCGGTCTACGCGCAGATTCTGCTGCGGCTCAAAGCGCAAGGCGTGGAATGGGTGCAGATCGACGAGCCGATTCTCGCGCTCGATTTGCCCGCCGACTGGCGCGCCGCATTCGAGCGCGCCTACCACACACTCAACAGTGCAGGGATGAAGCTGCTGCTCGCCAGCTATTTTGGGCCGCTGCGCGAGAACCTGCTGGTGGCGCTGAAGCTTCCGGTGGCCGGCGTGCATATCGATTGCGTGCGCGGCGGCGACGAACTGTCGCAGGTGATCGACTGGCTGCCCGCCACCAAGGTGTTGTCGGTGGGCGTGATCGACGGCCGCAATATCTGGAAGACCGATCTCGCCGCCGTGCTCGACCGCTTCGACGGCCTGCATCAACGGCTGGCCGACCGGCTGTGGCTGGCCCCTTCGTGCTCGCTGCTGCACGTGCCGGTGAGCCTGGCGAATGAGCCCCGGCTGGATGCCGAACTCAAAAGCTGGCTGGCCTTTGCCGACGAGAAAATCGCCGCACTGGCCACCCTCAAAACCGCATTCAACGCCGGCCGTCAGGCGGTGGCAGCGGAACTCGCCGACAACGCGCAGGCGCTGGTATCGCGCCGCGTCTCGACCCGGGTGCACGATGCCGCGGTGGGCGCGCGTCTGGCCGCACTGTCGTCGGTGCATGACGCGCGCAACAACCAGTTTACGGTTCGCCAGACCGCGCAGCGCGCGCGTTTCAAGCTGCCGGCTTTCCCCACCACCACCATCGGCTCGTT
>JADMKH010000073.1 GCA_018780025.1 Thiobacillus sp. | reverse complement strand
TGTCCGGCATCACCAGGCCTTTGTAGCTGATGACGCGGCACGACAGCGTCGGCAGATAGAACACCGGGTCGGTCGCTTCCAGCGCCTTTTCGGCGCGGCGGCGGGCGATATAGAGCTTGCGCTCGAAATCGTCCTCGCTCAAGCCGGCGGGGGCATTAATGAATATCTGCTCGATATGCGGCAGCGATTCCATCGCCGATTCGCCGCATACCGTGGAATCGGTCGGCACCAGACGGAATCCGGCAACTACGAGGTCTTGCGCTTCGAGTTCGGTTTTCAGCGTGGCGCGTGCAGAATCCTGGGGCGCGCGCTCGCGCGACAAAAACAGCAGCCCGGCGGCATACAGCTCGCCCAGCACAAATCCCGCCTCGGTCGCCACCGCACGCAGGAACGCATCCGGCTTCTTGAACAACAGACCGCAGCCGTCGCCCGACAGGCCGTCCGCCGCGATCGCGCCGCGGTGCGTCATGCACGCCAGCGAGCCGATCGCGTTCTGCACCAGCGCATGGCTGGGCTGATTGTCCATCTGCGCAATCAACCCAAAGCCGCAGCTATCCTGCTCAAAATCGGGGGAATAAAGGGTTCCGTCCAGCTGGCGTTGTCGTTCCATGGTTCTATGTGCTCAGGCAACAGCGGCCTGCCCACAGGCAAGCCGCAAAATTAAAGCGAAAAGTGCGGCATTTTAATCCCGTCTGGCGCTTGGGGCAACGTGTGCCCCTTGTTTCAGCAAGGGATAGACATCGCGAGGAACCCAGAATGGGAGTGCGGAACCCACGGAAAATTCCGGAAAATCGGTTTGCGTGAAGATCGCCGCCACGCTGACTTGACGTTCAAGCCAGGGATGGCGTCATGCAAAATGCTCCGCTTCGGCGAGCGCTTTGCCCTGTTGATCCTTCGCAGAAAGCGCGGGTTCGCCATCGAGCGGCCACTGGATGGCGATGGCCGGGTCGTTCCAGGCGATGCAGCGCTCGTGTTCCGGCGCATAGTAGTCGGTGGTTTTGTAGAGAAACTCCGCTGCTTCAGAGAGCACGACGAAGCCATGCGCAAAGCCTGCCGGCACCCACATCTGCCGTTTGTTTTCAGCCGACAGTATTTCGCCCACCCATGTCCCGAAGGTGGGCGAAGTTTTTCGGATGTCGACCGCCACATCGAATACTTCGCCTTGCACCACGCGCACCAGCTTGCCCTGCGGCTGGCGAATTTGGTAATGCAGGCCGCGCAGCACGTTTTTGTCCGAGCGTGAATGGTTGTCCTGCACGAAGCTTATTGGTCTGCCGATGGCCGCTTCAAACTTTGCCTGGTTGAAGCTTTCGAAAAAGAAGCCGCGTTCGTCGCCGAACACGCGGGGTTCGAGCAGGATCACGTCGGGGATGGCGAGCGGCGTGGCCTTCATCAGAAAACCTTTTCCTTGAGGATGCGCATCAGGTATTGCCCGTAGCCATTCTTGCTCAGGGGCTGCGCCAGCTTTTCAAGCTGGGCGGCATCGATCCAGTGCTGCCGGTAGGCGATTTCCTCCGGGCAGGCGACCTTGAGGCCCTGGCGATTTTCCAGGGTGGCGATGAACTGGCTGGCGTCGAGCAGCGATTCGTGGGTGCCGGTATCGAGCCAGGCGTAGCCGCGGCCCATGATTTCGACATTGAGCGCGCCCTGTTCCAGGTACAGGCGGTTGAGGTCGGTGATTTCCAGCTCGCCGCGCGGCGAGGGTTTCAGACTTTTCGCCAGCTCGACCACCTGCCGGTCGTAGAAATACAGCCCGGTCACCGCATAGCTGGATTTGGGGTGGGTGGGCTTTTCTTCCAGCGAGAGTACCTTGCCGCCGGTGTCGAACTCGGCCACGCCATACCGCTCGGGGTCGTGCACATGGTAGGCGAAGACGCTGGCGCCTTCGGTGCGGGCCACCGCGCTGCCGAGCAGGTGGTGGAAGTCGTGGCCGTGGAAGATGTTGTCGCCCAGCACCAGGGCGGACAAGTCATCGCCGATGAACGATTCGCCGATGAGGAAGGCTTGCGCCAGGCCGTCGGGCGAGGGCTGCACCGCGTATTGCAGGTTCAGGCCCCATTGCGCGCCGGTGCCGAGCAACTGCTCGAAACGCGGGGTGTCCTGGGGGGTGGAGATGATGAGGATGTCGCGTATCCCCGCCAGCATCAGCGTGCTGAGCGGGTAGTAGATCATCGGCTTGTCGAACACCGGCAGCAGCTGCTTGCTGATGGCCAGCGTGGCGGGGTGCAGCCGGGTGCCGGAGCCGCCGGCGAGGATGATGCCTTTGCGTGGGGTCATGAGGGTTTCTCGAGAACTTCGGTCAGCATGCGGGCGATGCCGTCCTGCCAGTGGGGCAGGTGCAGGCCGAAGGTGGTTTGCAGGTTACGGGTGTCCAGGCGCGAGTTGAGCGGGCGTCGGGCGGCGGTGGGGAACGCGCTGCTGGAGACGGGCTGGATGGCTTCGGGCGCAACTTTGATTTGGACACCCACTTGCCGGGCAAACTCGATCACGAAGCGCGCGTAGTCGTACCAGGAAGTCTGGCCGCCGGCCGCCAAGTGATACAGACCGCCAAGCTCGGGGCGCTGCATCGCGGTGCGAATGGCGTGGGCGGTGACGTCCGCCAGCAGATCGGCCCCGGTGGGGGCGCCGATCTGGTCGTTGATGACGGCGAGGCTGTCCCGCTCACGGGCCAGCCGCAGCATGGTTTGGGCGAAATTGCCGCCGCGCGCGGCGTAGACCCAACTGGTGCGGAAGATGAGGTGCCGGCAGCCCGCGGCACGGATGGCGGCTTCGCCTTCCAGTTTGGTTTGGCCGTAGACGTTGAGCGGGCCGGTGGGGTCGGTTTCCCGCCACGGTGCGTCGCCGCTGCCGTCAAACACATAGTCGGTGGAATAGTGAACCAGCCAGGCGCCGCAGCGTTGGGCTTCCTGGGCCAGCACGCCCGGGGCCAGCGCGTTGAGGGTGCGGGCCCGTTCGGGCTCGCGCTCGGCTTGGTCGACGGCGGTGTGCGCAGCGGCATTGACGATGACGTCCGGGGCGACCGCGCGAACTGTCCGGGCGATGCCCGCCAGGTCGGCGAGGTCGCCGCACAGTGCCTGGCTGTCGGACGCCAGCGCCACCAGTTCGCCCAGCGGCGCCAGGCTGCGCTGCAGCTCCCAGCCGACCTGGCCATTTTTGCCGAACAGGAGGATTTTCACGGCGCACGCCCGCTGTAGTTTTTTTCGACCCACTCGCGGTAAGTCCCCGACTGGACATGGGCGATCCAGTCCGGGTTGTCCAGATACCACTGCACGGTTTTGCGGATGCCGGTGTCGAAGGTTTCAGCGGGCTTCCAGCCGAGTTCGCGCGCGATCTTGCGGGCGTCGATGGCGTAGCGGCGGTCGTGGCCGGGGCGGTCGGCGACGTAGGCGATTTGCGCGCTGTAGGCTTGGGCGTCCGCGCGGGGGCGGAGTTCGTCGAGCAGCGAACACACAATGCGGACGATGTCGAGGTTGGGCTTTTCGTTCCAGCCGCCGATGTTGTAGATCTCGCCGACGCTGCCGGCTTCCAGCACGCGGCGAATCGCGCTGCAATGGTCTGTGACATAGAGCCAGTCGCGGATTTGCTGGCCGTCGCCATACACCGGCAGGGATTTTCCCGCGAGCGCATTGACGATCATCAGCGGGATGAGCTTTTCCGGGAATTGATACGGCCCATAGTTGTTGGAGCAGTTGGTGGTGAGCACGGGCAGGCCATAGGTGTGATGGTAGGCGTGCACCAGGTGGTCGCTGGCGGCCTTGCTCGCCGAATACGGGCTGTTGGGCGCGTAGCGGTGGGTCTCGGTAAAGGCCAGGTCGTCTTTGCCGAGCGAGCCATAGACTTCATCGGTGGAGACGTGCAGAAAACGAAAGGCTGGTCTGGCTTCGTCGGGCAGGGTGTTCCAGTAGGCGCGCACCGCTTCCAGCAAGCGAAAACTGCCGACGATATTGGTCTGGACGAAGTCTTCCGGGCCGTGGATGGAACGGTCGACATGGCTCTCGGCAGCAAAATTGATAATGGCGCGGGGCTGGTGCCGGGCGAGCAGTTGGGCCACCAGGGCGGAATCGCCGATGTCGCCCTGCACAAACACATGCCGCGTGTCGCCGGCCAGCGAGGCCAGGCTTTCGCGATTGCCGGCGTAGGTCAGCAGGTCGAGGTTGACGACCGTTTCGTCGGATTGCGCCAGCCAGTCCAGCACGAAATTTGCCCCGATAAAGCCGGCACCACCGGTAACAAGAATGCTCATTGATTATTTATGTTTCCTGAAAGTTGCCGCGACGTTCGCTCGGATTACTCCCATCGATAGCATCAACCCCGATCTTGCGTGGCTGAAACACAACCGCCTACCGGGAAGCCAACGATAATTCAATGGCCGCGAATATTTTACCCCGTGAAATTAATGCAGGGCGCGCGTCGCGCGCATGAACTACCGCCCCAGGAGTTGTTTGGGTAAACTTTGGACGTTATGCAGTTCACGCGGACGGACCCTTTCGCCGTGCTGTCACCAAACAAGGAAAGTCCCATGTTGAACGAAACTGCCGGCCCGGCTGAGCGCCGCTGCGATGTGCTGGTGATCGGCGGCGGCCCCGCCGGCTCGACCGCCGCCGCGCTGCTGGCGGAAAAGGGGCATCGGGTCGCGCTGCTGGAAAAGGCGCACCATCCGCGCTTTCACATCGGCGAATCCCTGCTGCCGGCCAATTTGCCATTGTTCGACAAGCTGGGCGTGCGCGCCGAAATCGAAGCCATCGGCATGGAAAAATGGGGCGCGGAATTCGTTTCACCCTGGCATGAACACCGCCAGACTTTCGAGTTTGGCGATGCGTGGGACAAGTCCATGCCGCGTTCCTTTCAGGTGCGCCGCTCCGAGTTCGACGAAATCCTGATTCGCAATGCCGGCCGCAAAGGGGCCGATGTCATCGAAGGCTGTCGCGTGCGCGACGTGGAATTTCTGCCGAACGACGAAGGCGCCGTCGTTCACGCGGAGCACGACAGCGGCGCAAGCGACACCTGGCGCTGCCGCTTCCTGATCGACGCTTCGGGCCGCGACACTTTTCTCGGCAACCGTTTGAAAGCCAAGCAGCGCAACCCCAAACACAACAGCGCGGCCCTGTACGGCCATTTCAGGGGCGCGCAACGGCTCGAAGGCCGGCAGGCGGGCCACATCAGCATCTTCTGGTTTGCGCACGGCTGGTTCTGGTTCATTCCGCTGGCGGACGGCTGCACCAGCGTCGGCGCGGTGATCTGGCCGCACATCCTGAAGGCCCGTACCAGTCCGCCAGCGGATTTCCTGATGGACTTGATCGCGCAATGCCCTGCGCTGGCCGAGCGGTTGCGTCATGCCGAACGGGTGTCGGATGTGGAGGCCACCGGCAATTTTTCCTATGCCTGCGACCGCACCCATGGCGCCCGTTACCTGCTGCTGGGCGACGCCTACGCGTTCATCGATCCGGTTTTTTCCTCCGGGGTGATGCTGGCCATGAATAGCGCTTTCGTCGGCGCCGATGCGGTCGATATCTGTCTGCGTCAACCGGAAAAATCCGCGCTGGCGCTCAAGCAGTTTGACAAGGTGATGCAACACGGACCCAAGGCGTTTTCCTGGTTTATCTACCGCGTTACCAATCCGACCATGCGCAACCTGTTCATGTCGCCGCGCAATATCTTTCGGGTCAAGGAGGCGCTGCTTTCGGTGCTGGCCGGCGACATCTACGGCAAGACGCCGATCTGGCCCTCATTGTGGGCGTTCAAGGTCATTTATTACGTGGCGTCTGTGGCCAACCTGAAGCATACGGTCACAGCCTGGAAACGCCGCAAGCTGAATGTTCGTTATGTGGATAACCCGGAAGGCGCCAATTGCCGATGACGCCAGTGGATTCGATTCTGCGTCTGGAAGTGTTGCCCGCGTCCCGGCTTGCGGGCCGGACGCGTGACGAATTGAGCAGCGTGCTCGGTGGCGCGTGTTATGCCCATCCTGCCATGGCGCTCGACCTTCTGGATCTGCCGATTCAGCAGGTGGACATGGCCTTGCCCTATCCGGAAGAGGCGACCTGCGAGATTTGGCATAGCGCCGAACCCCTGGAATCCGGGCAGCAGGGCGCAATCCGTTTTCGCGCCAGTCGGTCGCTGTTGTTTGGCAGCATGAGCCTGGATGAGGTCGCGTTACCGCAAATGGCCGATGGGCGCCGCCCCCCTTTGCAAATGGCAACGGCAGCAGCCTATCAGGCCATTTTCGAATTGCTCGAAGCGCGTGGCTACACGTCGTTGCTGCGCGTGTGGAATTACTTCGCGGACATCAATGCAGAGAGTCACCAGATCGAACGCTATCGCCAGTTCAATATTGGCCGGCAGGAAGCCTTTCTTGCCCATGACCGTTCGGTCGTCAACGACGTGCCCGCCGCCTGCGCGTTGGGCGCTGCCGCGGGCGGACTGAATATCGCATTTCTGGCGACGCGGACGGATGTCATCGCGATCGAAAATCCGCGTCAGGTCAGCGCCTTCCACTATCCCAGCCAGTATGGTCCGCGCAGCCCGACTTTCGCGCGCGCGGGGCTGGTCAACCTGGACGGGTGCGACGTGCTGTTCATTTCCGGCACCGCCAGCATCGTGGGCCATCAAACCCTGCATGCGGGCGACGTGGCGGCGCAAACACGCGAGTGTCTGCAAAACATCGCAGCGGTGGTCGACGAGGCCAACCGCGTCAATCCACGCACCCGTTTCAGTCTCGATACGCTGGCCTACAAGGTTTATCTGCGGGATTTGTCGAACCTGGCCACAGTGCGCCAGGTCATGATGGAATTCATTGGCGCGTCGATTTCGCCGGTGTTCCTGCAGGCGGACATCTGTCGCGCCGACCTGCTGGTCGAAATCGAGGCATCGGGCGGGCATGCAACCACGCCGGCCAGCCCGGTCACCGAGTAGGGGGGGCATGACGACTTCAACGCATACATTTGCGCCCCGGACCCGTTGGCCGCGGCGTATGCTGCACCGGCTCTACGAATATTTTGTCTTGTGGGCGGGCCTGGTGGTGCTGGGCGCGGCGTCGTTGATCTGGACCGTGTTCGCCGTGCCGCTGTATTACGTGCTGCCCAAGCGCAGGGCGAACGCGCTCGGCCGCGGCGTGATCTCGATTTCATTTCGTGTTTATCTCGGCTTCCTCACTTTCATTCGAGCCATCCATTTCGATCTCGCTGAGCTCGATGCCTTGCGCGCAGAAGGCCCGATGGTTATCGCGCCCAATCACCCCTGCCTGCTCGATGCCCTGATGGTGTTGTCGCGCTTGCCGGGCATCGCCTGCATCATGAAAGCCGATATCGTGGATAACGCATTTTTTGGCGCCGGCGCCCGCATCGCCGGCTACATCCGCAACGATGCGCAACTGAGCATGATCAAGCAATCGGTGGCCGAACTGCGCAATGGGAGCCAGCTGCTGGTTTTTCCCGAGGGAACGCGCACCACCCGGTGGCCGGTCAACGTATGTAAAGGCACCACCGCATTGATCGCCAGCCGCGCACAGGTGCCGATCCAGACAGTGTTCATCGAAACCGATTCTGCTTACCTCAGCAAGGGGTGGCCGTTGTTTCGTCGCCCACGGTTTCCGATCACCTACCGTGTCCGGCTCGGTCGCCGCTTCGACCCACCCGGCAAAGCCGCGGCGTTTACCGAGGAATTGGAGCGCTATTTCATCGATGAGCTGTGCGAAGCGCCGCGGTTTTTGCCGCCCGAGGCCCCGCAGGCCCCGGAATGCGACGCGGTGCAGGCATCATGACCGCGTCTGGAATAACGGCTTCCACCAGTCACCTGGTGCTGATCCCCAGCTACAACCCGGGTGAAAAAGTCTATGAAACCGTGCGGGCTGCACGCACCCAGTGGGCACCGGTGTGGGTGGTGGTGGACGGCAGCACCGACGGCACACCGCAAGGCCTGCAGACATTGACGCAGGGCGATCCCGATTTGCGCATCCTGGTTCTGCCGCACAATCAAGGCAAAGGCGCCGCCGTGCTGTATGGCCTCGACGAAGCGGCCCGGCAAGGTTTTACGTACGTCCTGACGATGGATTCGGACGGACAGCATCCGGCGGATCTGATCCCGGAATTCATGGCCGCTTCGCACCAGAATCCCGATGCAATGGTGCTCGGCGTGCCGGTGTTCGACGCTGATGCCCCGGCGCTGCGCGTGCAGGGCCGCAAGGTGTCCAACGGCTGGGCCAATCTGGAAACCCTGTGGGCGGGCATCGGCGATTCGCTGTATGGCTTTCGGGTCTATCCGGTTGAGCCGCTGCGCCAGGTGATGCGCGGCCAGCGCTGGATGCGCCGCTTTGATTTCGACCCCGAAGCGGTCGTGCGTCTGTGCTGGCGCGGCGTGCGCCCCGTCAACCTGCCCGCACCGGTGAAGTACCTGCGCGCCGACGAGGGCGGCGTCTCCCATTTCAACTACCTGCGTGACAACATCCTCCTGAGCTGGATGCATATCCGGCTGATGCTGGGATTCCTACTGCGCTTGCCGCTTTTGTTGCTGCGGCGACTGAAACCTCACCGGTCAAACACCCCATGAAAAACGCCCCCGATTCGTCCGCACCAGCGGTGCATGCCCCGCATCCGCCCCTCGCCGATTACTACGCCAGCGAACAGGAGCGGCGCGGTTACGTTGGCATGCTGTTCGACAGCACTGCCTCCGACTACGACCGCATCGACCGCCTGCTGGCGCTGGGCAGCGGCCCCTGGTATCGCAACCAGGCGCTGCAGCGGGC
>JADMKH010000257.1 GCA_018780025.1 Thiobacillus sp. | reverse complement strand
AAACGTAAAGAGGACATGCCATGACGACCGTACAAGACACAAGCAATGTCGCCAGCCTGTTTGGTGCAGGCGCTTCTGCCGCGAGCAAGAACAGCAGCAATGAAACGCAGGATCGTTTCCTGAGTTTGCTGGTTGCGCAGATGAAGAACCAGGATCCGCTGAATCCCCTGGATAACGCCCAGGTCACCAGCCAGCTGGCCCAGCTGTCCACGGTGCAGGGCATCGAAAACATGAACAAGAGCCTGCAGGCGCTGGCATCCAGTCTGGGCGTCAACCAGATGACGCAGGCGGCCAACCTGATTGGCCGTGGCGTATTGGTTCCGGGCAACGCAATCAGCCCGGCCGAGCTTCAGGATGTGATCGGGTTTGATCTGTCGCGCTCGGCAGACAACGTGAGCGTCAGCATCCACGATGCCGCAGGGGGGCTGGTTCGCACGCTGAACCTGGGTCCCCGCGACGTGGGCGTGAACGTGCTGGCATGGGACGGTTTGAATGACGTCGGTTCGCCTGCTCCTGCCGGTGAATACAGCTTCACGGTCAATGCCGATCAGGGGGGGCAGAAAATCAGCAGCACCCTGTTGAATCTCGGCATGGTGAACAGCGTTTCGCAGAACAGCCAGGGGGTGCAACTGAATCTGGAACAAGAGCGTGGGATATGCCGATATCCGGCAGATTTTTTAATTAGCAGCGCGTAGGCCGGTCGGGTAAATCGTCAGTCATCAATACAAGGAGTGGATCATGAGTTTTCAGCAAGGTTTGAGCGGTCTGAATGCCGCAGCCAGAAATCTGGATGTCATCGGCAACAACGTTTCGAATGCCAGCACGGTTGGATTCAAGCAGTCGCAGGCACAGTTCGCCGATGTCTATGCAAACTCGCTGACGGGTGCGGGTGGTTCGCAAATTGGTATTGGCACCAAAGTCGCGCAGGTGGCGCAGCAGTTTACCCAGGGCAATATCACCTCGACCAATAATCCGCTGGATCTGGCAATCAATGGCGGCGGGTTTTTCCGCATGGACAATAACGGCGAAGTCACCTATCAGCGTAACGGCCAGTTCCAGCTCGACCGGCTGGGTTTTATCGTCAACCCGAGCGGCGGCAAGCTGACCGGTTATACGGCGAACGCCAGCGGCGTGTTGTCGACCGGCGCGCCTGCACCCCTCAGTATCAATACTTCTGACCTCGTTCCGAATGTCACCACGGAAGTGAATGCCGTGCTCAATCTGGACTCGCGGAACGCGGTTCCCGTAGGCGCATTCGATCAGAATGACCCGACCACGTTTAACAGTTCTACCGCCGTGTCGGTCTACGATACGCTGGGCAATGCGCATACGCTGCAGTCTTACTTTGTCAAAACCAGCGCGGGCAATTGGGATGTGCATGCCTCGCTGGATGGCGGTGCGGCTTTCGCCGCAGGCTCGATTACCTTCGACTCAAGTGGCGCCCTGACGTCGGGTTCGCCCATCACCATTCCGCCGCAGACCGTGACAACCGGGGCAGCGCCGCTCGGATTCACGATGGACCTGGCAGGGACCACCCAGTTTGGTTCAGCGTTCAGTGTCAACACATTGAATCAGGATGGCTTCACTTCGGGCCGGCTGGCCGGTTTTAATATCGGTGGAGACGGGATCGTGCTGGGCCGGTATACCAATGGCCAAACGGCCGTTTTGGGTCAGGTGGTGCTGGCTAATTTTGCCAACCCCAATGGCTTGCAACAGCTGGGAAACAACCAGTGGGCCGAGAGTTCGGCTTCAGGCACCCCGCTCGTGGGCACGCCCGATTCCGGCAATCTGGGGGTGCTGCAAGCATCCGCGGTGGAAGACTCGAATGTCGACCTGACCGCCGAGCTGGTCAACATGATTACCGCGCAGCGGGTGTATCAGGCCAACGCGCAGACCATCAAGGCACAGGATGCCGTGCTGCAGACGCTGGTTAATCTGCGTTAAGCATTGACTGAGTGATTGATTAAGGAGGCAGCATGGATCGAATGATCTACACCGCCATGACCGGCGCAAAGCACATCCTGGAACAGCAGGCCACCAGCTCGCACAATCTGGCGAACGCCACGACCACGGGTTTTCGCGCGCAGGTCGACCAGTTCCGTGCAGTGCCGGTTCAAGGGGCTGCCCTGGCTACCCGTGCTTTTGTGGTCGATTCCACCACCGGCAGCGATTTTCGTGGCGGCGCGATTCAGCATACCGGGCGCGAGCTTGACCTGGCTGTGCAGGGCGAAGGCTGGATGGTGGTGCAGGCCGCAGACGGCACTGAAGCCTATACCCGCAACGGCAATCTAAAGATCAACGAAAACGGCATGTTGCAAACCTCCAGCGGACTCAACGTGCTGGGGGATGGCGGCCCGCTGTCGGTTCCGCCGGGCCGCAACGTGGCCGTGGCCAAGGACGGCACGGTTTCGCTGGTGCCCGATGGATCGGCTGCAACTGGTCTCACCTCGATCGGGCGCCTGAAACTGGTGAATCCTCCCAGAGCCGAACTGACGCGGAGCGATGATGGCCTATTCCGCATGAAGAACGGCACCTCGGCGTCGGCTGATCCCAAGGTCACGGTCATCAGTGGCTCGCTGGAGTCCTCCAACGTCAATGTGGTCGATGAGATGGTCAACATGATTTCTCTGGCGCGCCAGTTTGAAATGCAGATGAAATTGCTGCAGAACGCCGAAAGCAACGATAGCAAGGCAACGCAATTGCTTTCGATGGGCGGTTAACCCCACGATTACTTGAAGGAGTCGATATGATTCGCTCACTATGGATTGCCAAGACCGGTCTGGATGCGCAGCAAACGCAGATGGACGTGATTTCCAACAACCTCGCCAACGTCAGCACCAGCGGCTTCAAGCGCGCGCGCGCCGTGTTCGAGGACTTGCTGTATCAAACCATACGCCAGCCGGGGGCGCAGTCGTCCGAACAGACGCAGTTGCCGTCCGGTCTGCAGATCGGCACCGGGGTGAAGCCGGTGGCGACCGAACGCATCTTTACCCAGGGCAACCTGCAGCAGACGGGTAATTCCAAGGATGTGGCGATACAGGGAAATGGTTTCTTTCAGGTGCTGATGCCCGATGGCACGACCGCTTATAGCCGCGACGGCTCATTTCAATCCGATGCCAACGGCCAGATGGTAACGTCCAGCGGCTATGCCGTGCAGCCCGCCATCACCATCCCGGCCAATACCCAAAGCCTGACCATCGCGCGCGACGGCACGGTATCGGTGACGCAGTCGGGGTCGGCGACGCCGACGACCATCGGCACGTTGCAACTGGCCATGTTCATCAACCCGGCTGGCTTGCAAAGCCTCGGTGAAAACCTCTACGGCGAAACCGCTTCATCTGGCACGCCGAGTTCCAACGCGCCCGGCAGCAATGGTGCCGGCACGCTGAATCAGGGCTACGTCGAAACCTCGAACGTCAACGTGGTGGAAGAGCTGGTCAACATGATCCAGACCCAGCGCGCCTACGAAATCAATAGCAAGGCGATCAAGACGTCGGATGAGATGTTGCAACGCCTGTCGCAGCTGTGAGGTTGAGCATGAACGCACTGCGAAATATTGGATGGGGGGTGCTGCTGCTGGGCTTGGCAGGCTGCGGCACCACACCGTCTTCCATCCTGGATAAACCGACCACGGCACGCCCCGAGGTTAAGCCCACGCAGGCTGGCAGCAATGGCGCCATCTACCAGGCTGCGACTTATCGTCCCTTGTTCGAAGACCGGCGCGCGCGTCACATCGGCGATGTGCTGACCATCGTCATCAATGAAAAAACCCAGGCAGGCAAGCAGGCCTCATCCAATGCGTCGAAGGACAGCTCGGTCGATGCGTCTATCAGCGGCGTTGCCGGAATTCCCCTCAAGACATTGCAGGGTCTGGGAATCACCTCCGAGTCGGCGAGCCAGTACGCCGACAAATCGGCCATCAATTCCAGCAATAACTTCACCGGCAACGTCACCGTCACCGTGATCGAGGTGCTGCCCAACGGCAACCTGATCGTCGCGGGCGAAAAACAGATCGCGCTCGACAAGGGCACCGAATACATCCGTTTGTCCGGCGTCGTCCAGCCCGACACGATCCAGGCCGGCAACACCGTGTCGTCGGCCAAGGTGGCGGACGCACGCATCGAGTATCGCACCAGTGCCAAGTTTGACAGCGCCGAAGTGATGGGCTGGCTGGGGCGTTTTTTCCTGAGTTTCATACCTTTATAAGGGTGGGTTCCATGAACTTTCCACGCCTCTTTCTGCTGGGCACGCTGCTGATAAGCGGTGTGGCGCATGCCGAACGCATCAAGGATATCGCCACGATTCAGGGTGTGCGCGTCAACCAGCTGGTGGGCTATGGCCTGGTGGTGGGCCTGGACGGCACCGGCGACCAGACCACGCAAACGCCTTTCACGACCCAGAGCATCGTCGCCATGCTGGCGCAAATGGGCATCAACATGCCGCCGGGCGTCAACATGCAGTTGAAGAATGTCGCTGCGGTCATGGTGACGTCTGAACTGCCCCCGTTTTCGCAGGCTGGGCAGACTGTCGACATTACGGTGTCGTCGATTGGCAACGCCAAAAGCCTGCGCGGCGGAACGCTGGTGATGACGCCGCTGAAAGGCGCGGATAACCAGATTTATGCCATGGCGCAGGGCAGCCTGGTGGTGAGCGGTGCCGGTGCTTCGGCCAACGGCACCCAGGTGCAGATCAACCATTTGAGCGTGGGGCGGATTCCGGCCGGCGCAACCGTTGAGCGCAGCGTCAGTTCTGCGCTGGGCGAATCCGGCAGCATCAATCTGGAGCTGCGTCAAAGCGACTTCACCACCGCCAGCCGCGTGGTCGATGCCGTCAATACGCGTTTTGGCAAGGACGCCGCGCGCGCCGTCAATGGCCGCGTGATTCAGGTGAAGACGCCGGTGGGCGAGAGCGAGCGGGTGGCGTTTCTCGGCGCCATCGAAAGTCTCGACGTCAGCCCGGCCCAGGCACGGGCCGTGGTCATCATCAATGCGCGCACCGGTTCGGTGGTGATGAACCGTTCGGTCATGCTCGATCCCAGCGCGGTATCGCACGGCAATCTGTCGGTGGTGATCAGCACCGAGCCGGTCATCAGCCAGCCGGCCCCGTTTTCCAAAGGCGAAACGGTGGTTGCCGCCCAGTCGAAGATTGAAATTCGTCAGCAACCCGGTGAAATCATGTTGCTCAGAAACAGCGCTTCATTGGCCGACGTGGTGAAAGCACTGAATTCCATAGGCGCCACGCCGCAGGATTTGCTGGCGATTCTCCAGGCACTCAAGGCTTCGGGTGCATTACGTGCCGAACTGGAAGTGATTTAAATGATCAACGGCGCCGACCTTTCTTCCCGATTCACGCTCGATACGCAGGGGCTGAACCAGCTCAAGCTGGAAGCGAAGCAATCATCGCCCGAGTCGCTGAAGCAGGCGGCGCAACAATTCGAAGCGGTGTTCATGAACATGCTGATGAAAAGCATGCGCGAGGCGACGCCGCAGGACGGCATGTTCGACAGCGAACAGACCCGCATGTACACCTCGATGCTCGACCAGCAACTGACGCAGCGCATGGCCAGCCGCGGCATCGGTCTGGCCGATGTGATGGTGCGCCAGCTTTCGATCGCCATGTCGATTCCGCCCGCAGTCGAGGGTGAAACGCCAGATGCCGGGGCGGCTGCGCCAGGATTGCCCGCGCAGGGATGGCCGTTAAATGCTCCGGCGCTGGTCGCGCCACCGCCTTTTCCGGCCGCAGTTGCTCGTACGAGCGATGCCCCACAAGGGGACTCCGATTCACTACGCGCTAAAGTCCCGCTACGCGGGATGGAGTCGTATGCGCCAGCACACGTTGACGCCTTTGTGCAGCGCATGCTGCCGCACGCGCAGGAGGCGAGCGCCCGTACCGGCATTCCGCCACAGTTCATGATGGGTCAGGCTGCATTGGAAACCGGCTGGGGCAAGGCGGAAATTCGCGGCGCGGATGGCCAGAACAGCTTCAACTTGTTTGGCATCAAGGCAGGTAGCGGATGGCGCGGTCGCACCGTCGATATCGTGACCACTGAATACGTCAATGGCCGCCCGCAGAAACAGGTAGACAGCTTCCGGGCCTACGACTACTACGCCGACTCATTCCGGGATTACGCCAAGTTGTTGCGCGCCAACCCGCGCTACCAGAATGTGCTCACCGAGGGGCAGGATGCAAGGGGGTTCGCGCAAGGCCTGCAGCAGGCCGGATATGCTACCGACCCCAATTACGCCCAGAAACTGGCAAGCGTCATCAAGCTGCTTGAGCGGGCTTGATCGGGGGGCTAAAGAATATGGCCATGCCACCGATTCACCCCATACGTGTATTGATTAGTTGTCTTCCGAAATCAGACTGTGCATAAATAAATGGCTTCCAACATCCTCAGTATCGGACAGAGCGCCCTCGCTGCCGCACAGGTAGGTCTCAGCACGACCGGACACAATATCGCGAACGCCGCCACGCCGGGCTTCAACCGCCAGGTCGTGGTGCAGGGGGCCTCCTTGCCGCAGAATTTCGGCTTTGGATTTTTGGGGCAGGGAACCGAAATATCCACGGTCAAACGGATATACAGCGATTTTCTGGGGCTGCAAGTCCAGTCAGCGCAGACCACGAAAAGCGGCCTCGACAGCTACTACTCCCAGATCAAGCAGATCGACAACATGCTGGCCGACCCCACCTCGGGCTTGTCTCCGACCTTGCAACGGTTTTTTAGCGGTATCCAGGAACTGGCTTCCAATCCCGCTTCGATCCCGTCGCGTCAGGCCGTCTTGTCATCAGCTGAAACGCTGGCGTCGGGCTTCAATGGTTTGTCGAGCCGGTTAAGCGAAATCGGTCAGGGGGTAAACAGCCAGATTCAGGCGAGCGTGAACGCCATCAATTCCTATGCCGAGCAAATATCAACCCTGAACGATGCCATTGGCCGTGCCCAACGGGCATCGGGACAACCCGCCAACGACTTGCTCGACCAGCGCGATCAGCTGGTCATGGATTTGAACAAGGAAATCAAGGCGACAGTCGTCAAACAGGGGGATGGCGACTACAACATTTTTATTGGCAACGGACAGCCGCTGGTCGTGGGCTCCTCAACCTTTCAGATTGTCAGCGTGGCATCGCCCACCAATCTGGAAAAAATTGATGTGGCCTACAAAACCAATAGTGGCAATCTGGTTGCGGTGGGGGAGTCCGGGCTGGCCGGCGGCAAGCTGGGCGGATTGCTTGAATTTCGCAGCAAGACGCTGGAGCCGGCCCAGAATGCCCTCGGCCGTATAGCCCTTGGACTGGCCAGTACGTTCAATGCCCAGCATCAGGCTGGCTTCGATCTCAATGGTGTTGCGGGCAATGCATTTTTCAATGTTGCGTCGCCCCTGGTGAACGCTCATGGCGGCAACAGCGGAGATGCGGTCGTAGGCGCGAGCATCAGCAGCGTCAATGCACTGACCACCAGCGACTACAGCCTGAAATATGACGGCACCAATTACACGCTGACCCGGTTGTCCGACAAGACCACCACGACTTTTGCCACCTTTCCGCAGACTGTAGACGGGATAGATCTGAATCTGGCTTCGGGCACGGCAGTCGCAGGCGACAGTTTCCTGATTCGCCCCACTGCGAATGGGGCGTCCAGCATAAGTGTTGCCATTACCGATCCGGCAGCAATCGCGGCAGCCGCCGTGACGGGCGCTGCAGGCGACAACCGGAATGCCTTGTTGCTGAGCGCACTGCAAACAACCAACACGCTGGGGAATGGCACAACGCATTACCAGGGCGCCTTTTCGCAGCTGGTGAGCCAGATCGGCAACAAGACGCGCGAACTCGAAGTAACCAGCAGCGCAGCGGGGAAACTGCTTGCCGAGGCAACCAATACGCTGCAGGCTGAATCGGGCGTCAACCTGGATGAAGAGGCAACCAATTTATTGCGTTATCAGCAGGCCTATCAAGCGGCAGCCAAAGTCATGCAGATAGCCAGCGAAATGTTCGACACGCTGCTGACACTGGGTCGATAAGGGGACACACATCTCATGCGCATCAGCACACAAACCCTCTTTGATTCCGGCGCCGCCCAAATGGGCGATCTGCAATCAGGGCTGTTCAAAACGCAGCAGCAGATTGCAACGGGTCGACGCATTCTCAGCCCTTCGGACGATCCGGTGGCTGCTGCGCGCGCCCTTGAAGTCGGGCAGACCCTGGCACTCAATACGCAGCATGGCATTAATCGCCAGCAGGCAACTGGCGCCCTCAGCCTGGTGGAGGGCACGCTCTCCAGCGTGACAGCGCTCTTGCAGGAGGTGAAAACAACCATCATCGCGGCAGGTAACGGCGTGTTAAGCGATTCCGAGCGAGGCTTTCAGGCCACTGAACTTCGCGGTCGCTTCGACGAATTGCTGGCACTGGCGAATAGTCGCGACGCTGTGGGTAATTACCAGTTTTCGGGATTTCAGACGAACACCCCGGCATTTGTGCAGTCCGTAACGGGGGCGACCTACCAGGGCGATTCGGGGCAGCGCCTGATTCAGGTGGACACCACACGTCAGATGGCGGTCACCAACCCGGGACAGGCTGTATTCCAGGGCGGTGGACAGGATATGTTCGCCACCTTGACCACGCTTATTGAAAGACTTGAATTGCCTGGCACCGTTGGTTTGGACGCGGCATTGGCAACCGCCAATGCCGATATCGATCTGGCGCTGGACAATGTGCTTACGGTGCGCGCATCGGTTGGCGCACGTTTGCA
>JADMKH010000289.1:7087-8817 GCA_018780025.1 Thiobacillus sp. | reverse complement strand
CGCTCTTGAAGCCGATGGTGGTTGCACTCTCTCGCCAGCAGGTTTCCTCGCGATGCTCGAAGCCCAGGCCCTGGAAATCGTTGATCACGGCGTTGGTAATGGTGACCGTGCCTTTCCAGATGGCCCAGCGGTAACGGTCCTTGACGCGCGCGCCGCCCCAGCGGAAACGAATTTTTCGTTCAGAGTACCCCAGCTCCTGCTGCAGATCGCGACGCCAGATTTCGCCCGTGTGATCCAGTGCGACGATCTCATCCCATCCGCTATCGCCCAGAAAGCGATATTCAATCGTCGCCGGGCCTTTGTGCTTAAGTTCATCGCCCATGATGTGATCGCCGCACCGAATAATCCCGTAGGTGCGCTCGCCGGTGGACGCAAAGGTGTGACGCGCACGCAGGCTGGTCGCGATATCCTTGCGCGTGAGGGATGGAGAAATGACGCCGGCCATGCCGCCTTTTGTTCCAAACACCGCAGTACCCGGTACGCCGCCGCCGCAACGGCCGCGATGCTCGTCACCCGCCATCGTGGCACCAATTTTGTATCCTCGTTCCATCGCTTCCTGATACAACCAGCCAAAGTGCCCCCAACTCGAACCGATTTCGATCAAACGTTCAAGCTTCGGGTAATGCCAGTCCAGAATGCAGCGTCGTCCGCCCACATGCGGAATCAACAAATGCCCTTCGGGGTCTTTCGCATACGCCGCCCACAATTCTTCCAGCGGCCACGCACCGGGTTCTACTCCGCCGCCTTTGGTGTCTTCGTTCCAGTCCACCGAGCGCACATGTTCGCCGGTTTTGAGATAAGGAAACTCTGGATCCTGGTCATGAAGAAAGATCACGTTGTGATCCCCCCCCGCGCATGAACTGCCGCACCACTCGGTGCCGGGATAGGCGACAAAGCTACCGTCCTGGGTGATCTGGCGGATCAATTCGACCGTTTTATTCCAGCGTTCGGTGGTGATATTGAAATCGTTGTGTGCAAAAGCCAACACGTCGAGGCCGGTCACGTCGCGGCCGTAGGTCAGGTTATAACGCGTTGAGTTGGTGCCGATGGTGTCCTCGGAATGCACATGCAAATCGCAATAGTAGATGCGAGGCGATGTCAGATTTTTATCGACGGTTACATAGAAATGTTGCGGCTTGATCCAGGGGTGTTCCGGTAAATACGCGGTCACGGCGAGTTCGCCCGCTTGCTGCGTCGGCAAGTCGTCCAACAACAGCACCGCCCAGCTTTTGTCCGCAAGCTGGGCGGTTTTTTCGTAAACAGGCTTGCCGTCCAAAGTCGCGCTGATGATGACGGTATCTGGCCGGTCGCGGCAGGTATTGCCCCATTCATCTTCCGCGCGCAGCCGTAATGGAAACTGTTCCCCCTCGCGCACGATGCGTGAACCCGCCCACTGCAGCTGCGCCGGCGCGCCCGGCACAATTTGAACCACGAGATCATCGCCCACGGCGGCAAAGCGCGAGGTGCCCAGCGGATCGACATAGCAGCGGATCTTGAAATTCTCTTCAACGAACGTCTGCACCCGCGTCCCCGCGCCGCCGAAGCGGCGGTCGCCGAGACGGATGATAATGTGATCGCCGGCCTTGAGATACCCATCGAAGGTATCGACGATCACCGCCTTCTGGAACGGACGCTCATGGCCCTTCTGGTCGAAACGCACGCTAAGCTTCTGCACCGTCGCGGGGCTCTGGCCCGGCAGGGTTGGACTGGCATGATACTCAGCCGAAATA
>JADMKH010000289.1:0-7008 GCA_018780025.1 Thiobacillus sp. | reverse complement strand
GGCCATGCCGGAAGCGCCGAGCGTATAGTCGATCACGATTTCCTGCCAGGAACCCGCCACAATGGTTTCGACATTGCAACTGACCGACCCGAGGAACGGCATGTCCTTGGTCATGGCGTACAAGCCTGGTGGCGCGGTGTAATCGCCGAGTGCATTCTTCAACTCTTCGTGGGTCATTTTTTTCATAATGGCTTTCCGCTATTTCCTGAGATTAATCGATGACGAAAATGCCTGGCCAGCCATCCGGCCAGGCTGGAATGGCTTGCTTAAAATGGCCACGGCGCAGACGGATCCCACACCGGGATACCCATGAAGGCATACCACGGCGCGATAATCAGGATGCCATAGACAATCGCAATGAGCACCGACACCCAGCCGACCTTGGCGTAGTCCGCCGTGGTGAAAGTTCCGCTGCTGTAGGCAATCACGGCAGCGGTGATTTGCGTTGGCAAAATATAGGCAAAGGTATCCGTATCCGCTACCAACATGGTGAACGCCACCGGATGCAGGCCAAGTTTGGGGGCTAACGCAATCAGAATCGGCGCGAGCAGGGTAATTGCCGCCACATTCGACAGCATGCCCAAGCGGATAATATGCGTGCCCGCCATCAATATTAGCAACATCATCCACCATGGATGGCCCACCGCAATCGGGTGAATGATGTCCGCCAACCAAAGCGCAAGCCCCGAAGCACCCATGGCGGCAGACATCGACAAGGCACCGCCCAGCAACAGAAACGTGCCCCAAATGGTGCGGTCTTGCACTTCTTTCCACTTGAAGCCGAGCAGGCCGGGCACGAACAAAATCGATAAGCCGATCAGCGCCGAATTGTGGGATTTGATTTTGTGCCAGTCTTCCGTCATCCACATGAGGGCGATGAAGGCGAACACCGCCAGAATCAGCCACTCCGTCTGGCTGGTCTTGGGCAATTCCCGGTATTGATTCTGCACGCTTTCGAAGCCGCCTTTAATGCCTACATTGCGCGTCTTGAAATAGCGCTGTATCCACCACTGCGTCAACACGAACATGCCAAGATAGGGCCATTGCAACTTGAACCAGTCGAAGTAAGACAGACTCAACGCCAGTTCCGACTCGAACAAGCCCACCAGCACCAGGTTCGGCAAATGCGCGGTCATGATCATCATGCCGCTTATCATGGAGCCGTAGACAAGCGTTTGAATCACGATTGCCTTCTTGCCGGCCTGCTCTTCCGGCGTCTCGCCGAACAGCTTGGTGATGCCGTTCACTACTGGCAACAAGGTCGCGGCGCGCGCGTTGGCTGCTGGAATGATGAATGACAGCAGAATGTTCGCGCCGAACATGGCCCAGATCACGCCGTTGACGGTTTTCACTTTCACCCGGTGCAGCAGGCTCAGCGCGATGCGCCGGTCCAGCCCCGCCACCTGCATCAAGGCCGCGAATAAAAACGCCGCCAGACACAGAAACACCACCGGTGTCGTAAAGCCGCTCGCCGCCTTGGGAAATTTATCCACCGCGCCGCCCATCACCAGCAGCATGGGGATCAGCATGCCGGTGATACCCACCGGCATCGACTCGAAGATCCACATGATGCTGGCCCAGACCACAACCGCCAGCGTGGCCTTGCCTGCAAGGGTTAATCCCTCAGGGAGAGGCAACACAAACAAGATCAAAAAGAAAGCTGCCCAGGCCAGAAAAAATCCCGCCAAGGATGTGGTGGGCGAGAGGCCTGTAGCGACGATGTTGTCTTTAAACCTCGACAGGAATCCTGATTGTGATATTTCACTCATGGTTCTGCTCCCCCTGGCTATATTTTTATTTGAGATTGGCTGCAGTCAGGCTTACCAGCAGTACACCGATCACATCGCCGCCATCTTTTACGGGCGCTGCGATCTGCACAGTATCGATCCCCGTGCTGGGGTCAGGCTTGGATTCGCCTTGATGCCACAGCTTGCCATCGAACGCCTCATCAAAATTTGGCTTGCCCTTGCCGATGTAAATTGCCGGCATGGAAGTGAATGCCACACGCGGGCTCTTATTGCCCGAAAGGACAATTTTGTTGATTCCCCTGGCGTCGGCATTCATCCACTTTGTCAGCAACTGTCCGGTTGCTCTGGTGACAAATCCGCTCACGATGGGGTCGGTCTCTTTCAGCTCGCGCCACTTGGCATTGCCCATTGCGGGGATCGGTCCTCGCGCATTGGCCTCTTTTACCGCTTTCACGATGGCGGGATCGGCCGCCCAGGTGGCCGCCTGTTTTTTATAGGCATCGATCCCGGGTTGCATCTTGGGCGTAATATCTTCTGCCAGCGCTGTACCCAACAAGGCCGCCAATATGCCAACCCCGACTACTTGCCATGCACGAACCGTGAGTAATAAGAATCCTGTGTTCATTATTCATACTCCTAAGCACGCAATTGATTTGTCAGCAGCCAAGTTTCTGGCTAGGTATTTGATAGAAGCGATATACGGTTGACGTAGCTCGCTAGGGCGCATTAAATGCCGTCGAATGCAGGATGTCTGTCAGCTGGCCGACAATTCCTTCGCAGGATGGAATTTGTTATTGCCAAGTGGGTAAAACCGATAAACTTTTATATAGGCTGATGATTATTAATGGAATTTTCGAAAGCCACGGTATCCGATCTACTCTCCAGAATCCCCGAATCGGACCGAACCCACTTGCTTAACCTTGGAAAGGTACAAGCATTTGCAAAAGCTGAATTCATATTCAGCGCCGGGGAGTCCAGCCACCATGTATTTCTGCTGCTGAGCGGCCGCATTAAAATTTATCAATCTTCCACCATCGGCAAGGAAGCGATTTTGTGGTTTTGCTTCGCGGGCGAACTGTTTGGTTTGGCTGAGGCGACGCGCGGCGGCGGACGTATGGTCAGCGCGCAAACCTGCGATGCGTGCGAAGTGTTGTGCATACGCCAGGAAATATTCACGGCTTTCCTCGAAACCCATCCGCGCACCTCGCTCGTCATCGTGCAAGTGCTGGCGTGCCGGTTGCGGGTGTTGGGTGATGTGGTCATCAATCTCATCAGCGACGACGTTCGTACACGCATTTTAAAAATGGTGTTGCAATTGGGTTCGCGCTGCGGCGTACCTTCAACGCACGGCCTTTGTCTGGATATTGCATTCACCCATCAAGAACTCGCCGACATGATTGGCACCACCCGGCAAACTGTCACCACAACGCTGGGGCAACTGGAACGTGAAGGCTTGCTTGCTATCGACAACCATAAAATCCATATCACCGGCAGCGATTTACTCGCGCAAATCTGGCGCACACAATCCTTGAGCCAGGCTTGATATCTTCATCATTCCGCTCGCCGCATCTATCACCTGCTTTTCCATACAAGCCCATATCTTCAGATAAATGCAGCAAGATCCAAGCAGACAGCGTCCTTGCTCAAACCTGCTTCACCATGAAAAAACGCCCCATCGGGGCGTTTTTTCATCTGCATTTACACCTGCGGGTGCGCCCGTTCATTCTTGTTGTGCAATTTGTTCAATGCGTGCAGATAGGCCTTGGCCGACGCCACCACAATATCGGTGTCAGCGCCTTGCCCGTTCACGATGCGGCCTTCGTGTGTCAGCCGAACGGTCACTTCGCCCTGCGCATCGGTCCCACTGGTGATATTGTTGACTGAATACAGCAACAGGTCCGCCCCGCTATTGACCACCGACTCCAGCGCCTTGAACGCTGCATCGACCGGGCCCGAGCCCTCGCCACTGGCCTGCCTGTCGGCACCCTCATCGGTAAAGACAAGCTGTGCATGCGGCGTCACGCCGGTTTCAGAGCACACTTTCATCGACACCAGTTTAAAGCGCTCGTGTTCAGCCGCATAGCCTTCGCCGGAAACCAGCGCCTGCAGGTCTTCGTCGAAGATTTCGCGTTTCTTGTCAGCCAGATCCTTGAAGCTGGCAAACGCGGAATTGAAGGCCTCTTCGCTTTCCAGCACGATGCCCAGTTCGGCCAGCTTGGTTTTGAACGCATTGCGGCCCGACAGCTTGCCCAGCGTGAGCCGGTTGGCATGCCAGCCAACGTCTTCGGCGCGCATGATTTCGTAGGTCTCGCGATGCTTCAGCACGCCGTCCTGATGAATGCCCGACTCATGGGCAAACGCGTTGGCGCCGACGATGGCCTTGTTCGGCTGTACCGGATAGCCGGTAATGGTGGACACCAATTTGGATGCCGGCACGATCTGCGTCGCGTCGATGCGGGTGTCGCAACTGAACACGTCCTTGCGGGTGCGCACCGCCATCACGATTTCTTCCAGCGAGGCGTTGCCGGCGCGTTCGCCCAGGCCATTGATGGTGCATTCGACCTGACGTGCGCCGTTCATCACAGCGGCAAGCGAGTTGGCAACGGCCATGCCGAGGTCGTTGTGGCAATGCGTTGACCAGATCACCTTGTCTGAATTCGGCACCTGCTCGATCAGCTGCTTCATGCGCTCGCCCCACAACGCGGGAATGCTGTAGCCGACGGTATCGGGCACGTTGAGGGTTTTGGCGCCGGCCTTGATCACTTCATCGAATATTCGAACCAGGAAATCCATTTCCGAACGAACCGCATCCTCGGCCGAAAACTCAACATCGTCGGTGTATTCCAGCGCGAGCTTGACGGCTTTGACCGCGGCTTCGACCACCTGGTCCGGCTGCATCCGCAGCTTTTTTTCCATGTGGATCGGACTGGTCGCAATGAAGGTGTGGATGCGGCCGCCCGCGCCATTCCCGCGGGCGGCCGGTGTAATTGCGCCGCCCGCAGCGTGAATGTCACGCTCATTGGCGCGCGCCAGCGAACAAATGGTCGATCCCTGGATCGACTCGGCAATGGCCTTGATTGCATCAGCGTCACCGGGACTGGCTGCGGCAAAGCCGGCCTCGATCACATCGACGCCCAACTTTTCCAGCTGGCGCGCAATACGCAACTTTTCGTCTTTGCTCATCGACGCGCCGGGGCTTTGTTCGCCGTCGCGCAAGGTCGTATCAAATATAAACAAACGGTCGTTCATGGCGGACTCCATGGAAGGTCAGGGCCGATTTCGATATCGTCTCGGGCCGACGCATTATAAAGGCGTTGCCGCGTGAAACTGGCGGCGCAGGATACTGCAGGGAGGGAGTTTAATGTGCGCGCGCAGAGCGCAGCAGCAGGCCGTCGAACAGGACGTTAGACAGGCGGAGGAGAAGCAAGGATGGGTGGGACCGATCAAACATGATTCAAATTCTATCTATTTTTCGTCACGCTGCAAGGGGGCTGCCGTTATTTCGTTTTTATTGCGATGCGTCATTTTCCACAATGCATCGGCATATCCCGACAAGCCATAGAGCACAAACGCGCCAAACAACACTTCGGGTGGGCTGGTCGACACCAGCACGAAAGCCAGAACGATCAACAGAATCGCGAAAAAAGGCACGCTCTTGCGCAGGTTGATTTCCTTGCCGCTGTAATAGCGGAAGTTGCTGACCATGGTCAATCCGCCCAGTAAGGCGATCACCGCTGCCAGCCAACGCACGTCCTCGCCCGCCACGCCGTATTCAACCATCACCCAGACAAAGCCAGCGATTAATGCCGCTGCTGCCGGACTGGGCAAGCCTTGAAAATAACGCTTGTCAGTCACGGTTTCGTGCTGCGTATTGAAGCGCGCCAAACGCAAAGCCGCACCCGAACAGTAGACAAAAGCTGCGATCCAACCCAGTTTTCCCATGCCCTGCAAGGCAAACTCGTAGATCACCAGCGCAGGCGCCACGCCAAACGACACCATGTCGGACAGGCTGTCGTACTCGGCACCAAATGCACTTTGCGTATGCGTCATGCGCGCAACGCGGCCATCGAGACCGTCGAGCACCATGGCGATGAAGATGGCCACTGCGGCGTATTCGAAACGACCGTTCATGGCTTGCACCACGGCATAAAAACCGGCAAACAATGCGCCTGTGGTGAGCAGATTAGGCAGCAGATAAATGCCGCGATCCCGCATCCGTGGGCGCTTGATTTCTTTTTTGCTGTGGTTGAATTCGAACATAGTGAATGACGGCTACCAGCGAGCCAGTATGGTACGCCCGCCGGTAACCTTTTGCCCAATCGAGACTTCCGCTCGCGCTGTCGTCGGCAGATAAACGTCCACCCGCGAGCCAAACCGGATGAAGCCATAGCGCTGACCCCGAACCAGTTTGTCACCCGTGCGCACGTAACACAGGATGCGTCGCGCAATCAGCCCGGCAATTTGCACCGAAGTGATATCGCCACGCGCGGTTTGTATCCACAACGCATTGCGTTCGTTTTCAGTCGATGCCTTGTCGAGGTCCGCATTCACAAAGCTGCCAGCGGTATACCAGCGGCCTTTGATCTCGCCGTCGACCGGGCTCTTGTTGGAATGAACATTGAACACGTTCATGAACACGCTGATTTTCAATGCCTCGCGCTCGAGGTAGGGATCGTTGACTTTCTCAACCGCAACAATGCGCCCATCGGCTGGCGAAATCACTGCGTCGACATCGGTAGGCGGGACACGCGCTGGATCACGAAAAAACTGCAGTGCGAAAACGGCCCAGATCCAAAACGGAATCGACCAATAGCCAACCAGCCAGGTTGCGATCAAGGCGGCCACAAACGCAGCCAGCAGAATCAGCCAGCCTTCGCGAGCGATGAGGGGATGTGTCATATATTTTGAGTGGTATGAGTAAAAAAGGGTGAGGCGCGCCGGGTTTTTCCCCTTCGCGCCTCACCCCAAATCCATTAGAACATCAGTTCTTGGATTGATCGACCAGCTTGTTCTTGCTGATCCAGGGCATCATCGCGCGCAGTTTGGCACCGACGATTTCGATTTGATGTTCGGCATTCAGACGACGGCGAGCGGTCATTTCGGGGTAGTTGGTACGGCCCTCAAGGATGAACTGCTTGGCGTAGTTGCCGTTCTGGATGTTGTCCAGGCACTCTTTCATCGCGGCCCTGGATTGCGCATTGATGATCTTGGGGCCGGTCACGTATTCGCCGTATTCCGCGTTGTTGGAAATCGAGTAGTT
>JADMKH010000194.1 GCA_018780025.1 Thiobacillus sp. | reverse complement strand
TCATCAGGTCGCGCAGCATCGCCACCGGGCGGGTGTTGACGATCTCGGAATATTTCTTGAATTCGGCGTAGTCGCCCGACTGCACCGCCTTTTGCAGCTGCTGCACCACGTCCGGGTTGTAGGCGTGGAATTCCTCGCCGAACATGAACTTGAGCAGGCCGCCGGCCGGCAGCGGGCGCAGCGGATTGAATGCGTTCTTGTGCAGCAGTTTCTGATCGGACTCGAAATCGTCGAAGTTGGCGCCGGAAATACGCGAGACCGTGCCCTTCAGGCACAGCCCAACCACTTCCTCGTTCAGGCCGACGCCTTCGAACAGTTGCGCGCCGCGGTAGCTCGCCACCAGCGAAATGCCCATCTTCGACAGGACTTTGTACAGGCCCTTGTCCATGCCCTTGCGGAAGTTGGACAGCGCCTTGTCGAAGCCGGGCTTGATCTCGCCGGTTTTGACGAATTCGCCGATGATCTGATAAGCCAGATAGGGGTACACGGCCGTTGCGCCGTAGCCGATGAGGCAGGCGTAATGGTGCGGGTCGCGCACGGTGCCGGTCTCGATCACGATGTTGGCGTTGCAACGCAGGCCGGCGGCGATCAGCGCATGATGTACGCTGCCTACGGCAAACAGGGCATGGATCGGCAGCCGATCCTGGGCGAGGTTGCGGTCGGACAGCACCAGAATGACCTTGCCATCGCGCACCGCGTCGATTGCGCGCGCGGTCAGCGCCTTGAGCGCGGTTTCCAGCGAGGCCGTTGCCGGGTCGTAATGCAGGTCAAGCACGACGTTTGCAAAGGCCGGGTCGTCCAGGTTCAGCAGCTTGTCGAAGGCTTCCTTCGACAGCAGCGGGGTATGCACTTCCACCCGGTGCGCATGGGCGGGGCTTTCCTCGAACAGGTTGCGCTCGGGGCCGAAGGTGGTGTTGAGCGACATCACGATCGCTTCGCGGATCGGATCGATCGGCGGGTTGGTGACCTGCGCAAACTGCTGGCGCAGGTAATCGAACGGCGAACGCACTTTTTGCGACAGCACCGCCATCGGCGTGTCGTCGCCCATCGAGCCGATCGCCTCGGCGCCGTCCTCGGCCAGCACGCGAATGATCTGGTCGCGTTCCTCGAAGCTGACGTTGAACAGCTTCTGGTGCGTCAGCAGGCTGGCCGTATCCATCACCGCCAGGTCGGCGTCCTGATTGATCGACAAGTCGAGTTTGACCGCGTTGGCCTTGAGCCATTCGCGATACGGCTGGCGGCCCTTCAGCTCATTGTCGATATCGGCCGACAACAGCAGACGACCGGTTTCGAGGTCGGCGGCGATCATCTGGCCGGGTTTGACGCGGCCCTTCTTCTCGACGTTGGCCGGGTCGATGGGCCACACGCCCACTTCCGAGGCGATGGTGAGGATACGATCCTTGGTCAGCACCCAGCGCGCCGGGCGCAGGCCGTTGCGGTCGAGCGTGCACGCGGCGTAGCGGCCGTCGGTGAGCACGATGCCGGCGGGGCCGTCCCACGGCTCCATATGCATCGAGTTGTATTCGTAG
>JADMKH010000282.1:8546-9011 GCA_018780025.1 Thiobacillus sp. | reverse complement strand
ATCGAGATGAATACCTTGCGGGTCATTGATCAGGCAATGCCCATTATTTGAATAAGCGCCACGTTTGTCGTGACGCCTCCCCCAACGAATCTAGGTTACTTGAATCTCACGGGTATTTGTAGATAAACATCTGCACTTTACCCATGAAAACAGAAGGGTTTCAGCGCTTGCGAGGCATCTATAAACACGCTGTAGCAGCGAAGCGGTAAGGTCTCTGTCGCTATAATCGCAGTAGTTTTTAATCGTGCTGCGCAGCGCCATGTACCGACAAGCCGGTCTGACTGCAGCAACAGTTTCAACTCGTTACAGGAACCCACCCATGTCCCAATCCAACCCCCTCACCTCCGCCACCAGCGCAGTCTGGAGCAATCACATCACTGTGCCCGACACCCCCGCCGGGTTCACCCTGCGCACCACCTGCCCCACCAATCCCGATGGCGTGGAAGTGATGCTGGAGCAATGGGA
>JADMKH010000282.1:0-8536 GCA_018780025.1 Thiobacillus sp. | reverse complement strand
CCGGCAGCGCCGAGCCGCCGCACTCGCACCCGGGCGACGACATGACCGTGGTGATCGAAGGCAAGATGGCCGTGCAGTTTTTCACCAAGACCGATACCGGCCTGGTAGCCGACGGCGAGCCGCTGATTCTGAACCAGGGCGAGACGGGTTACATCAAAGGCGGGCGCATCCACGATGCCCAATACATCGAGCCCTGCAAGCTGGTGTATGTGCACGACAAGGCGTTTGGATTTGTAGCGGAAAGCTGAGCGCCCGCCATTCGATCAGTCAGACCCGCTTCGTCGAACCAGCCTGGCGTCCAGCGGAAACCTACAATTCTGCCCGGTGTATCGGCTTGTCGCGCCGCCAGAACCGCTCCATCAAGGGTTTCACACTGGTGCCGTGAATCAGGATCGAAAGCGCCACCACAATCAACGTCATTTGCATCAACTCCAATGCCAGGGGTTCCGGGAGTCCGTGCTGGATGGCATACATCAGGTAATAGAGCGAGCCGATCCCACGTACGCCAAACCACGCGCTCAACCCCTGAATTCGCCAGGGTGTGCGCGATCCGATCAAACTGACAAAAACACTGACCGGGCGGGCCAACATAAACAAAAACAGGGCCAGCCCCACCGCTTTCCAACTCCACGAATCCACAAACAGCGACCCGCCAACCAGCAGAATTAGAATCACTTCAGACAGACGCTCCAGATGTTCCTTGAACACCAGCGAACCTTCGCTGACCAGTGGCAAGGGGCTTTCCTCAATGGCCATGCGGTCACGCGGCGCATCGACTGCGCTGGCATCCAGTGCCCGCCTGGCCAGTTTCATCTCGGTTTGGCGTAATGCGACTGCTGCGAAAAAAACCGCCAAAAACCCCCAAGTGTGAAACAGCACCGATAAACCGTACACGACGCCAATCAGCCCCAAACCGAGGAAGTCGTCCAGCAATTCGTGTTTGCGCGGCTCGCGGCGCAACTTCCAGCCCACATAGGCCAATGCCATGCCCGCGGCAACCCCAATGGCAATCCCGCCCACCGTGGCCCACAGCACATCCACCACGATCCAGTTCAAGCCAGACTCGCCGAGTTCATGCAGGCCCAGCAAGCCCAGCCCCAGCATGACGAAGGGGAAAGCGCTGCCATCGTTCATGCCGGCTTCGCTGGTCAAGGTAAAGCGCAATTGATCACGGTCTCCGGGATGACGAATTTGCACATCCGTGGCCAGCACCGGATCGGTCGGTGCCAGGATCGCGCCCAGCAAAACGCCGGCCCCCAACGGCAGACCCAGCGCGTAATAAGCAAAGGCTGCGACCATCGCGACGGTCAAGGTCATGGAAACCGTCGCCAGTAAAATCGGCGCGCGCCAGCGAGAAAGGTTGAACGGCACCGGCATTTTGACGCCGGCAGAAAACAGGGAAATCAATACCGCAACTTCGGTCAGCACTTCCAGCAGCGCGGATTCCTTGAGCGGATTAAAGTGAAACAAATTGAGCACGGTTGGCCCAACCAGTATGCCCACCGCCAGATAAATAATGGCGGAGGTAACCGGGGAGCGCTTGAGGATGGATGAGGTGAGGCCCATGGCAAGCAACAGCCCGCCTACGAGCATGAACCATTGTGCGTTAGTCATCGATATGGCTCGGAAGAATACGTATGCAGAGCAGGATAGGCTGTCGAGGGTTCCCGCTGCGACCCGCCCTTAAGCAGCGCATGATCGCTGGCCTGGTCTTGCAGCCTGATGCTTCAAGCTTGAATTTTTAGTGTAGCGAAGGCGGACACGATGGCTTCACTCTGAAACAATCACCTGCCCCTGCTGCAGCGCCGTTGGCGCCCAGTTCGGCGCGGCATGACGCAGTTCGTCCATGATGGCCGCCTCGTTGCCCGGTTTCAGATGCGTGATCCAGACTTCCGGGCGTACGCGCAAATCCTCCAGCGTCATCGCCAGCGAATCCGGCCAGTGATGCCTGGACGCCTGTGCAATATCGGCGAGCGCGTTTTCGAACGAGGTTTCGATGATGAGGTGGCGCAGGTCGGAGATGGCGTTGAGCGCGGCGGTGAATGCTTCGCTGCTGGTGGTATCACCGCTGAACACCAGACTGCCGCCTGTCACGCTCACCTGAATGCCGCATGCCGGCACCACGTGGTTGACCGGCAACGGGGTAAAGGTCCGCGCGCCCAGCGTGAGGCGCTCGCCCATGGGCAAGGGTTCAAATTTCAGCCACGGCGCATCGGCGCTGGGAATTTCGCGGAAGTCCGGCCACAGATGCCAGTTGAACAAGTGGTCGGACAGCACCTTGAGCACCTCGGGCAGCGCATGCACGACGACCGGCGTGGTGCGCCGCTCGCCCACGGCGTCGAGCAGCAGCGGCAGGCCCAGCACGTGATCGAGGTGGGCGTGGGTGACGACCACATGGTCGATCGCCAGCAGCTCATCCAGGCTCAGTGTGGTGATGCCGGTGCCGGCGTCGATCATGATGTCGTCGTCGACCTTGAGGCAGGTGGTGTGGCGTCCGCTGCCAATGCCGCCGCTGCAGCCAAGTATGGTCAGTTTCATTTGGTGGTGTAGACGAATACGCCGTCCCAGTCATGATTGGGTGGAACTTCGCGGAAATGCGCGATGCGTTCGAGATAGATGTCGTAGAGCTTGCGCGGCGCGCGTTGATTGAGCGCGCGCAAGGCGGATTCGGCCGCGCCCCAGTCCTGTTTCTGATAATGGGCAAACGCGGCTTCGAAGTCGGCGGCGTTTTGCTTCACGGCCGGATCGAGATCGACTATTGCGCCCAGCGGTTCATAAATCGCCACCGGAGTTGCCTTGCCCTTGACGCGCACGTCGTCGACTTTCATGAAGACATGCACGGGATCGGCCTCGACGGTGGTCTGGGTGACCAGGATGCCGACGCCATATTGCTTGGTGATGCCTTCCAGGCGCGAGCCCAGGTTCACCGCATCGCCCATCACGGTGTAGGACATGCGGAATTCCGAACCCATGTTGCCGACGCTCATGCGCCCGGTGTTGACGCCGACGCCGATCTGCACGTCCGGCCAGCCGCGCGCGGCGAACTCCCGATTCAGCTGCGGCAGCGCGGCCTGCATCTCGAGCGCGGTCTGCACCGCACGGCGGGCGTGATCGCTCAAATCCACCGGCGCATTCCAGAACGCCATGATGGCGTCGCCGATGTATTTGTCGATGGTGCCCTGGTGTTGCTGGATGAGGTTCGTCATGGTCGACAGGTAGGCGTTCAGCACTTCGGAAAGCTCGGCCGGCGGCAGGTTTTCCGAAAAATTCGTAAAGCCGCGGATATCGGAAAACAGCACGGTCATGTCGCGCGACTGGCCTTCCATGGTGTAGTGCGCCGGGTCCTGACTCATTTCCGCGGCCAGCTCGGGCGGCACATACTGGCCGAACAGCTTGGTCATCTGGCGCTTGTTGCGGGTTTCGGCAAAAAATCCGTAGGCGGTGTTGAGCGCATACAGGCCGAATACCGTGAGCATCGGCGCCGCCATCGGCACCACCCAGAAACGCGACCAGGCGGCCGCATAGGCCGCCAGCAGCAGCGCCAGCAGGACGATGCTTGCCGCCAGCCCGATGAGCGGACCAAAGCGCAACAGCACCCACGTGAGCAAGGCCCCCAGAACCAACACGGCCAGCACGCGCGCATCGTCCGACCACGGCGGCGTGTAGCGGGTGGTGCCGTCGAGCATGCCGGCGATGAGATGGGCATGGATTTCCACGCCCGGGAAAGTGCTGGAGAACGGCGTAACACGCAGATCCGCCAGACCCGGCGCGGTCGACCCAAGCAGCACGATGCGGTTTTCCAGTTGCGCCAGCGGCGCCTTGCCTGCCAGCACCTGCGCGACCGAAACATAGGGGAACGGCGCGCCTGCGCGATACGGTACATGCACGGTTCCATCTACGCTCAGCGGCACCCGGATGCCGCCGACTTCGACCCACGGTGTGGCGTATTGGCGGCCCAAAATACGGCTTGTTTCAACCCCGGCGGTCAGCGGATCGCCGCCAAAGGCCACGCGCAGGGTGGATACCGACAAGGCGGGGTAATACCCTTCGCCGTAAGGAGCGACCAGGTGCATCTGCCGCGCTGTGCCGTCTGCATCGGCGCGCATGTTGAAAAAGCCCGCGCCCTGCGCCACGCTTTGGAAGGTGGGCAGGTTGGCGCCGTAACCGGTGGCGGACGGCATGCCCGGTTGCAGCGGATCAAACACCGACAGCGGCAGCGAAGGCGGCGGCAGGCTGCCCGACCTGGCATCGCCATAACCTGCCGGAATGAAATAAAAGCCCAAGGAAACCGGACGGTCGGCGAGTGCCTGGGCAAAGCGGGCGTCGTAATCGAGGCGCGGCGCGAGCCGTTTCAGCGCCGCCTGAAAATCGCGGCTGCTCGCAAGATCGCTTGTTGCCAGCTGCTTGAGGCTATCCAGTCCCGAACTGTTATCCGGCTCGGCGAACACCACGTCGAAGCCCAGTGCGCCGACGGCATAGTGATCGTGCAAGGTTCCGACCAGCGCGCTCATGGTGTCGCGGCTCCACGGCCAGCGGCCGACGCTTTTCAGGCTGGCTTCGTCGATGTCGATAATGGCGATGCGGTCGTCCAGCCCGATGGGCGCGGTGCGCTTGAGCCAGGCGTCATACAGCCAGGCTTCGGCGCGTTGCATCGGCGCGATGTGGACGAGACCGCCCACATGCGCTGCGATCAACCCGACAAACAGCGCAGACAACGCTGCCTGCGCCAGCCTGGATGGCAATCGCATCAACGGATTTTGTAAAAACGATTGGCCAGCTCTTTGCCCTGGATGCCGTCGAGACGACCATCCACGGCCTCGCCCAATGCAGCCAGGCGGTCAGCCGGATGCGGATGGGTTTTGTAGAGCAGGCTGGTGCGGTTGTCCTTGGCCGGCAAGGCCGCCATGTCCTGCAACACGGTCGGCAGGCCCCAGACATCGTAGCCGGCGCGGGCGGCAAACACGATGCCCACGCGATCCGCCTCGAATTCGGCATCCTTGTCGAGCCCGCGCGCCATGATTTCAGCACCGTTGCCGATCAGGTTCTGCACCATCTGATCGCTGCCCTGCGCCTTGCTGCTGGCGGCCTGTCCCAGCGCGCCAATCAGGCTGGATTTCTTCAGCACCTTGAGGTGATGCCGCTGGGTGACATGGGCGATCTCATGCCCCAGCACGCCCGCCAGCTCGGCCTCGTTGTTGAGACGCCGATACAGCCCCTTGGTCAGGAAAATATAGCCGCCCGGTGCTGCAAAAGCGTTGATGTCCTCGGTATCGAGCACGCCGAAATGCCAGGTGGTGTTCTTGCGCCCGGCCTGCAGCGCGACCCAGTTGCCGACCAGGTTCACATAGCGTTGCAGCCCGTCGTCCCGCACCAGCGGCACCGCGCCCAGCAGATTGCCCGAAATCTGCTTGCCGATCCGGTTTTCCTCTTCGGGCGAGTAATCGCCAAACAGCGCAAATCCCAGTTGACCGGCATCCACTTTCTGCTTGGTGGCCGGGGGCGACGCCGCGGCGCTTTGCGAGCCTGCCGGAGGCGGGGTCGTTGCCGGTTGCGTTTTCTTGTCCTTGTTCAGTTCCTGATTCAGGCGGTCTTCCAGCAATTTGCCAAAATCAAACCCCATTGCCACGCCGCTGAAAGACGCGAGCGAAATGGCCAACACCATCAATCTGGTTTTCATCAGTTGTTCTCCCACGACGATGAGGGCTGGGCGGGCCGGGGTTCGGGCAAGCCCGGCACATTGACCGATGCCAGACCGGACTGTTTGGCAAAGCTCTGGGCCTGCGATGTCGTCACCGTCCCGGCTTCCAGCCGTGCCAGCTCGCCAGCATTGAACTTGGCCTGTTTCAGGTCTTCGTCATTCAAACCGCGCAAACCGGCCACCGCGACGACGCGGCTGGGGTCGGAGCGCGTGGTGGCGGCGCCAAACACATCGCCCACGCCGGAGCCACCGGATCCGCCTGCGCCTGCGCGTACCGACAATAGCCGAATCCAGCCGGTGCTGCGGCCTGCCGTGACGCGCAGCCAGCCCCCCTGTTTGCTGAGAATATTGACGCTGGCGCCTTTGGCAACGTTGGCCTCAACCCTGGAACCCGAAGTGGGCTGGCTGAAAAGCTGCTCGTTGCGCAGCACCGTGCCGGGCGATGCCCAGGCCGATGCGGCTGAAACGCATAGCAAAAATGCGCTGACTGGAATCAAGAATTTTTTCATCGTCTGTCTTCTCCATCTGATTGCAGGACTGTATGGCCTGCGCCCGTAATGACGCAAGGCCCTTTTATAGCGTTAATATGCCGCGATGAATTTTCTTGTTGCATCCATCGAATCGCTCGGTGCCAAAGTCACCGGCTGGTTTACCGTCGGCTACGACATCTTTGCCTTCCTGTTCAGGTCGCTCCTGCTGTCGCTGGATCGCGCCACCTGGAACCGCGCCACCTATGATGTCGTGATCAAGCAGGTGTACTTTACCGCAGTACAAATTCTGCCCGTTTTTCTGGGTTACGCACTGGTCATTTCGTGGCTCATCATCACCATTATTTTGACTACCGCACGCGATTTCGGCCTGACCGCGTTCGCCAGCGAAATGACGATCCGCGTGCTGGTGCTGGAACTGCTGCCCTTCCTGACCGCGCTGTTTATCGCCTTGCGGTCCGGCAGCGCCATCAACACCGAAGTCGCCCTGATGAAGGTCAACAACGAATTGGACGCCCTGGCGCATTGCAAGGTTCCGCCCATGCAATTCGAGTTCCTGCCGCGCCTGATTGGCGGCGTGATTTCGGTCATCACCCTGGCCGGTCTGGCCGGGCTGCTTGCCCTGCTGCTGTCCTATCTGTCGATTTATGGTCTCAGCATGGCAGGGTTTGATGCCTTTACCCAAATCCTTGCAAAAGTTTTCAATTTTAAAATCCTGTTCGGACTCATTACCAAATGTGCCCTGTTCGGCCTGGCGGTCACTCTGATCCCGATCACGGCCGGACTCGAAACGCCGAAAAAACTCTTCATGGTCCCGGTCTCCGTGCTGCGCGGGATGATGCGGGTGTTCTTTGCCATTGTGGCGATAGAGGTGGTGTCATTAGCGCTCAAATACATCTGACCCCGTTTGCCGACCGTGCTGCGCTGATGGCGGCCGTCGCCGCCCTGCCCGATGACGTGGCGCGCGTTGCGCTCGACCTGCCGTTGCGGGCGAATTTAACGGCGCTCGACAACATTGCCCTGATCCCGCTGTATCAGCGCCATTTCAACGCGGCCGAGTCGACGCAACAGGCGCAGGCGATGCTGGATCAACTTGGCCACACCGGGATTGCACCATTACGTGACCCCGACATGACCCCGGCGCAACGTTTTGTAACACAATTGGCACGCGCGCTCATTCTGGGCCGAAGCCGACTCGTTATCGACCGCCCCGGCGCCATGCTTTACGATGTGCCCTATCCGGACTTTATCCGGCAGCTGGCTGAACAAACACAGTCAACCGGCACCTGGGAAATTTACGACTTCAGCTGGAATCAGCTTTTATACAGCCAGGCACCCGATCAAGAATGAAAACACTGCACTTCAAAGTTGGCTTGTTCGCTGCTACAACGTTGTTGTTCGGTGCCATTTTCGTGCTGTACATACTATATGCACGCGGATTTTTCGAGGATACCTACCGCCTCCAGCTTGCGGCTTCCACTGCCGACGGCGTCGCGCCGGGCGTACCCCTGGTTTTTTCCGGCATTGAAATCGGCCGCGTATCCACCCTGGGACTCAACGATAACGGCGGCATCGTCATTCACGCCGAATTGCTGGCACGCAACGCGAAATGGCTGAAGGAGAACAGCACCTTCACGCTGGACAAACCCATCGTCGGTGGCGCCAAAATCCGCATTGACTCTCCCGACCTCAAGGCCCCTGCCCTGCCTGAGAATTCCACCATGCTGTTACTCACCTCCGACGTCACCAAGGAAATTCCGATCCTGGTCGAGCGGGTCAAGGCGATACTCGCCAACGTTGAACACCTCACCCGCAAGGATGGCGAAGTCAATGGCACGCTGGCCAACCTGGAAACCATGACAGGACGCATGACGGGTGAATACGGCATGCTCGAAGGCATTCTGGGCAGCCCGGAAAAGGCGCGTGGAGTCACCGACTCGCTGGATAAAACCCGTGCGCTCATTACCAAACTCGACAGCCTGGCCCTGAAGATGGACGGCATGGCTGCCAAAGCCGACACATGGCTGTTCGCTCCTGATGGTGTGGCCCTGCAAACACGCGATGCATTGGCCCAGGTAAAACTCATGCTGGCGGATGCGCAATCCAGCCTGAAGAAAGCCGATGCCCTGATGACCAATGCGGTGGCGATTTCCGCCGACGTGAAAGAAGGTACGCAGGATTTCGCCGCGCTGCGCACCGAGATCGACGACGCGGTGCGCAAGGCCAATGCGCTGGTCAACGAGATCAACAAGAAATGGCCGTTTGCGCGCGACCCCGAGGTGAAGCTGCCATGAAATTCCTGCTCGCGCTTGCCGGCCTCTTCATGCTCACCGCCTGCGGCAGCGGCGGC